>JAGVJW010000028.1 GCA_020050895.1 bacterium
CCCGGCAACTTACCCGGCAGCATATGTCTCCCGGCAACTTACCCGGCAGCATATGTCTCCCGGCAACTTACCCGGCAGCATATGTCTCCCGGCAACTTACCCGGCAGTATATGCCTCCCGGCACGTATCTTAGATCACCCGGCACTTGGCACATGGCACGATTATGAACTCCATCCACATCACCTGGAAACACAACCTCGAATTCGAAGCTCACCAGCAGGGGCGTACGATTGAACTGATTTCGAGCGTCAATCACGATACTAGTGGGAAAGCTGTATCGCCCAAACAGTTGCTACTCACTGCGTTGGCAGGATGCACAGGGATGGATATTGCATCGCTCCTTCCTAAAATGAGGGTGCCCTTTACATCTATTTCAATTCGGGTGAATGGCACTCTGTCTGAAGAGCATCCAAGAGTGTATACACATATTCACGTTATTTACGAAGTGGGAGCTGCCAAAGAATTTCTTCCGCAGATCGAAAAAGCTGTCGAGCTTTCATCGTCGCAATACTGTGGTGTTAGCGCAATGCTGCGTAAAGCTGCAGAGATCACGAGCGATATAGTATTGGTGTAACCACGATGGGCAACTATCGCGGCATTATCATCGTGCGGTAAATCCCGGATGCGTGTCTCACGACAATGTACATCGGAGTTCGGCTGTACGGGTCCAGTGAAAATGAATGACTCTTGCTGTTTAGCGCAAACGATCGGTGCACTAGATCACCAACAATGGAATAGACTTCGATGACTTGAAGGGGGCTGGTAGACGAAGTAACAACAATATTGCTGCCGTCAACCTTTACATCAATGTGCGATTCTCCGGTAATATCACCTTCACTCACACTTACGGGTTCTTCTAAAACATACAAACCCGATTCTGTGCTCAGATACAAACGGCCGCTGAGCGTGTCGTATCGGATGATCCACACATTGGCAATTACATTGCCTTGCTCATTTTCCATCCAGGGTACATCATCGTAGTTGAGCCACGTTGTTCCGCCGTCAGAAGATCGTCGAACAACACTGTCACCCTTAATCACACTAGGTAGTGTCCACGTTCGAAAGCCCCCTATCCAAACATCTTCCCTGTTGCCAACGGGCTGAATTTCTACTGCCCATAGCGATGTGTCATTGAATGCAATGCGATTCCACGAAGCTCCACCGTTTCTTGTCTGAAATAAACCACCGTTGCCTGCGATGCTATCCGGATTGCTGATTGTAATGACAGCATATCCGATTTGCGGGTTTCGTTTAGAAAAAATGATTTTAGGTAGTTCAGCATCCGATGGTAAGGGCACAAGTTTACCATCAACTGGGACGGGGCGCCATGTGCGACCACTATCGTCTGACCGTGCAATCACGCCAGTCTGGCCACCAACAAACAGGATGTTTGTACTGTCGGGTCGGATTGCAATTGTGTGCAGACGTGTGGTTACCGATTGCGGAATTACACTCATAAGTTCCCACGTTGCGCCACAATCCATGCTACGGTAAATATCGTTACTAACTTGTCCACGGCTCACATAGAGGATGTTGGGAGAATTCGGATCTTCGACAAGAGCTTCACTCAAAAACCATATTCGCGTAAACGTAGGATCACTAAGCACCATTTGCCACGTTGCGCCACCATCGGTGCTCCTCCTTAACCCTTGGTATACCCAGCCCCCTGCAAGCAGAACATTTGTATCGTTGCGGCAAATATGAAATGTGCTCAGGTGGCTTCCAGATCCGCCCGATCCTGCAAGTAGGGTGTCCCACGTTAAACCAGCATCGTATGACCGCAACACCTTATCGTCTGCATTGCCTATGTAAAGCGTGTTCCTGTTCAATGGATTAATCTTTATCGTGTATGCTCTTGAATTGGTAAGGGGCTTCCACGAATGGCTTGGCGTTTGTGCACTGATGATGGGAGCACATAAAAGCAAGAAGAAGATCGCAACTGAAACAGATACGATGGTAAAATATTCCAATGCTCGCGAGCATAATATTTTATGAATGAATTTCTTCATAGGGAGTGAATGCATAAAATTTCCAGAAGTTGCATTTTTGAAGTTACAATGAAATATATCAAATCTTTCATTCCATGCTGTTTGTCGATAGTTCTCTTTGGTTGCGTTAATAATGCGTATACTCCTTCTGATGAAGAAATATGCTTTACACGCGACGTCCAGCCTGTTATCGATGCAGGATGCGCGAAGAGCGGATGCCACGATAGTACTACGAAGTCGGCCGGTATAGCGCTGGTTACTTACTCCGACATTGCATCTGTTGAAGCTATTGCCGGGATTATTACAAAGCCACAGCTTGAAGGGGGCATGCCACCAGCACCGTGGGTGAAACTGAGTGATGAACAGATTGCTGCAATTACTAAATGGGTAGATCAAGGTAGCAACAACACAACATGCGATTCTCTTCCATTGCCAGATTCATCGTCAATTACGTATTCGAAACACATTGTACCGATAATGAATTTGTATTGTATTGGATGCCACGTACAACAGGGAGCATGGGGACCTAAATTGGGAACGTATGAAGACGTCCGAGAAGAAATTGAGAATGGAAATCTGTTATCAAATATTCAACGCAAACCAGGCTATGTTCCTATGCCGGCAGGACGTACCCGTATGTCGAGTCGGGATATAAGAATTGTTGAGATGTGGAGCGGAGCATATTCAAAATAAACCCTTTGAACCTTGAACTTTGAACTTTGAACCTTGAACCTTGAACCTTGAACCTTGAACTTTGAACCTTGAACCTTGAACCTTGAACCTTGAACCTTGAACTTTGAACCTTGAACCTTGAACCTTGAACCTTGAACCTTGAACTTTGAAC
>JAGVJW010000071.1 GCA_020050895.1 bacterium
AGCAACAGCAGACGTTGTCCAACGTTTCCTCGTGCGGCGTCAGCCAATCAGTTCTTGTTCAGCAAAAAAGAATGCCACCTCAATGCGGCCGTTCTCTACAGAATCAGACCCATGGACAGCATTTTCACCCTTATTGGCAGCATACTTTTTCCTTATGGTGCCTTCATCAGCTTCGGCCGGATCTGTTGCACCTATGAGTGTTCTCCAGTCTGCAACGGCATTATTTTTCTGCAGTGCAATGGGCACAATTGGACCTCCAGACATAAAGTTTACCAGCTCTGCATAGAACGGTCGGTCCCGATGCACGGCATAAAACTCACCTGCAACCTTTGTTGATATTGATATTTGTTTCATTCCGAGAATGGTAAAGCCGGCACTCTGAATCATCGAAATAATGTTTCCAACATTACTGCTTCGAACGGCATCCGGTTTTACGATACATAGTGTGCGCTCCATGATTTTCCCTACTATTCCTTTGTTTTCTTGGCTGTTCCTTGTTTTTCTTTTTGTCTCGTAGTCGTCTTGCTTCCTTGCCCCTTTTCCGCTGTTGTTGCCTTACTTCTTTGTCTCTTTATTCCACTGCTTCCATTTCCATCCATTACATTCTTCATCGTCAGACCTATTTCAGCGGGAGATTCCACCACCGTAATACCGCACTTCTTCATTGTAGCAATTTTATCTGCAGCGGTTCCCTTGCCCCCTGAAATGATAGCGCCCGCATGGCCCATACGTCTGCCCGGAGGGGCTGTAATACCTGCAATAAAACCAACTACTGGCTTCTTTACGTTCTTCTTGATGTATTCCGCAGCTTCCTCTTCAGCGCTACCGCCGATTTCTCCAATCATCACGATAGCCTTTGTCTCCGGGTCGGCATTGAAGAGCTCGATAGCATCAATGAATCGCGTGCCAACAATTGGATCTCCGCCAATACCAATGCACGTGCTCTGTCCGAGACCAACATCGGTAAGCTGTTTTACTGCCTCGTAGGTAAGTGTTCCTGAGCGCGATACCAAGCCAACTGGTCCACGCAAGAAAATGTATCCCGGCATAATGCCAATTTTGGCTTCGTCTGGTGTGATAATGCCCGGGCAATTAGGTCCGATCAATCGGCTTTTTGAATGCTTCAGTGCAGCATTGACGGTAATCATGTCCTTGACAGGGATTCCTTCAGTAATGCATACAATTACGCCGATTCCACCATCAATGGACTCCAGTATTGCATCTGCTGCCATGGCTGCAGGAACGAAGATGATGGATACATCGGCGCCAGTTTCTGCCACTGCTTCGCGAACTGAATTAAACACAGGTAGGGGGCGTGTAAACGTGTCTTCGCCCTTGCCAGAGTACATTGTCCCCCCCTTGCCTGGCGTAATGCCGCCGACAACATTGGTGCCGTACTGCAGCATTTGCGAGGTGTGGAAGGTTCCTTCACTACCTGTTATCCCTTGAACTACAACCTTGGAATTCTTGTTAACGAGTACACTCATGATTCGATTTTGTAAGCTTCATAATTAAAATGAGTCGCAAAACTACGAGAAATTGAAGCTTTGTACTATGTTGTGGCGTTACGGGGCAATCAACAATTCAAATGCATGACGACAATTACGTTTACCTATGATGGTGGTCCGAGATGTTTGGCGCACCATTCCGAATCCGGAGATACTATCAATACAGATGCACCGGTAGATAACGGCGGCACCGGTTCATCGTTTTCTCCTACGGATCTTGTTGCTGCTGGTCTCGGTACATGTATGGCCGTCTACCTGGGGAAGGCGGCAGAAAAACACGATTGGAATATGCTGGGAACACGACTCGAAGTCAAGAAAGAGATGGTGGCAGACCCATTGCGCCGTATCGGACGGTTAATTGTTGATATCTACCTTAACCGTTCATTCGACGACAAGGAAATGAAGATCTTAACGAATGCTGTTACTACGTGTCCGGTTAAGCTCAGTATTTCAGACAGCATTCAGGTCCCGGTTACTTTTCATCTGCCTAAGAATTCTGATCTGCATTAAAATTCAGCTACTGAATAACGACGAAAGAGGCAGATATGATGTTTGCAGCACTCGAAAGTCGACAGAAATACATTCCGGGCATCAAGGTTTGTATGGTAACTTTATTTAACGTTCCATCAAGCCAAATTCCCTTTTTAGTTTGCACCGAATTGCCGATATAATCAATAATCTCCATCGAATAATAATCGGGTTTATTAATAAGAATTGAAATTGCATCTCCCATTTGTACAGGATTGGGGTTGATTGAGATATGCGACGAAATGTTAGCGTCTTCGTTCACCGACGTCAGATCGCAAACGCCACCGCGCGAGATATACCTTGGAGTTACCGACGTATTGAAGATGCTGAATTGGCTGGTTGTCGACACATCGGTTGCCCAGCCTTCCTTTAGTGTAGCGTAGTAGGAGTTCTCCGTCATGTTCATCACATCACATGTTGGATCGGCATACTCATTACCCGGTCCCCACTCCCAAGCAAGGTAACCGATTTTCTTCTTTGTGCATTCTTCGATTATTGCCAAATAATCAGCCTCATAAATGCATCCGTTACCGCGATCAAACACCTTGGTGAATTCACCAATAATCAAAGGCAGGTTTGCATCGACAGCCGATTGCAGCTGATCGGTGATGAATGCGCGATCGGCACCTTCTGAGATTGCCCAATATGTATGTACGCTAAACATCAGATTTTTATCCGGATCACTATTAACCAGCGATGGACCAGTTGCAATCAACTGTCCAAGATTCTTCCCCCAATCACTGGCGTCGATGATAAGAGGCGTGTGTATACCGGCAGTACGCAATTGCTCGATGGCAGACCTGTAACCGTCTTCGAACTGTTGATTCGTAACTGTTTCATCGCCCGATTCATTAGCAATGTTTACTAATAGATACTTCTGATGTTTCTGAAGTACTGTAACAACATCAGGTCGTTTCCAATAATCAACCATTGCCTGTAGTTTAGACCAATCACCTGTTGCGTCGTGAAGCTCAACCATTGGAATCATATCGTTATCAATGCAATCCTGTATCGTGCGATCCAAGCCATCGGGACCTGCATCCTGTTCGAACTGCCCGGGTTGTGAAAGCCATACAATCCGAACACAATTCGCTCCAGTCTTTTTTATCTCAGCGTAACTATCCTTACGTACCTTCAGGTCGTTTGTCCAGATAATCATCTTATTTACACCCCTTAGTAACACAGTGTCGTTACATGGTGTTGTTAAAAACCTATCTCGAACTTTAAGGTAAGGGGCTTGTATCTGCGCAGATAACATCTGAACACATACGTACATAAGCAGGATGGAAACGGTAAGGTGACGGTGATCAATCATTTCGCACTCCCAATGATTATTATGCAGAAATGAGTTTGCCAGAAAATTGTAGAAGGTCTTCATCGGAAAACATTGAGCCTTGCAGTTGCATGCCAATGGGTAAACCGTTTGAATCTGTTCCGAATGGCAGGCTTATGGCCGGAATACCTGCAATGTTTGCGCTCACAGTATATAGGTCCGATAGCCACATTTGAACGGGATCTGTTATTTCTCCCCGTTGAAACGCTGTAGTTGGAGCCGTTGGCATGGCAATAAAATCAACTTTGTTAAATACCTCGGCATACGCTTCTGCAATGAGCCTGCGTGTTTGTTGGGCTTTTTTATAATATGCGTCATAATAGCCACTCGAAAGCACATACGTTCCTAGCATGATGCGTCGCTGTACTTCCTTTCCAAACCCCACAGATCTTGTTGCTGTAATCATGTCGGAAGATGTATCGTCGGTACGGACTCCATATCGCACACCATCGTACCGGGCCAGATTACTCGATGCTTCAGCCGTTGCAAGGATAAAGTATGTTGGAATCCACGTTTGCTTGTGGGGCAATGACACCTCGGATACTTCTGCTCCGAGTGCTATCAAGTGCTCCCTGAATAATGCATACGCAATTTTAACAGACTCATCACATCCCTCAGTGAATTCATCTGATAGAAATCCTACGCGGTAACCTTTGCGTTGTGTAGCATGTTGTGGAACATCGGCTGCAACGCTTGTGGAGTCCATGGGATCCCGACCCTTGATAGCATCGAATACAAGAGTTGCATCGTCAACGGATCGAGCAAAGATTCCAATCTGATCCAGCGACGAAGCAAAGGCAACAAGACCGTAGCG
>JAGVJW010000294.1 GCA_020050895.1 bacterium
ACTGTATTCAAAACCTCTTAGGGTAAAGATTGAGCGAAAGTACTCGCGAGCAGCACCCGGCGGAACGGGTAGTGCAAAGTGTGCCGGCAACTACGCTGCAGCAATGTATCCAACCCAGCGCGCGCGGGAAGAAGGGTTTGATCAGGTGATTTGGACCGATGCCGCAAGTCACACACGAATAGAAGAAAGCGGTACCATGAATGTCGCATTCATTGAGGACAAGTCGTTTAATGAAGGCCAGCAAACAGAACCGGTGATTGTTACTCCCGCATTGTCAGACACAATTCTCGACGGGATTACCAGAAGCTCCGTAATCACACTTGCACGTGATTCGGGAATCAAGGTCGAAGAAAAATCCATTACTGTATCGGAACTGCAACAAGGTTTGGAATCTGGAACCATTAGAGAGGTTTTCGGCATTGGTACGGCTGCATCGCTTGCGCCAATTGGAGCTGTGTCGATCGACGGGATAGAGCATTCACTTCCTTACAACGAGAACAGCATTGTGTATCAGCTTCGTAAACAATTGAACGATGTTCGATATGGCAAATCGGAAGACTTGTACGGTTGGATGAATGAAGTTGGAGTTGTTGAGGTATGATAAACTTTGTTAGTTTTCTTACCGATATGTTCCGTTATGGAGACTGGGTTGCCGAACGTCTGGCAACATCCGTTAAATCCGCACAGTTGCAAGAGCATGAGCGGGTAATATGGGTATTTAATCACGTTGCTAATGCCAGACGCATTTGGCTGGAACGAGTACGCGATGGATCGGTGTCGGTCGACTTCAAACGTGTCCTTCCTCTCGATGAATTACTGGAGCTACAACGTGCCGACACAGAAGCTTGGTGTCAGTGGTTGGTGGAAGGGGGCGAGGCTAGGCTTGAATCATTGAGTGCATATAAAAGTTTGCGTGGCGACAGCTTTGAAAACAAAATATATCATATCGCCCAGCATGTTGTGAATCATACAACGCATCACTTTCATGAAGTCGTTCAACTAATCAGATCTTCAGGTCATACGCCACCTACGACAGATTTTATTGCATACGTTCGGTTAAACCTGTCCTGATTTGCCATCGTGAGCAGTCCTGAACGCCCCTTGCAATTCATCAAAGGAGTTGGACCTAAACGGGCAGAGGCACTTGCTGATGCGGGGTTAAAGACACCCCGAGATATTTTGTTTGCGATACCGTATCAATACGTCGATCGCAATGCAGCAGCCTCGATTTCCGCTTTGTATGACAGGCTCCGCGATGACGTGTGGTCAGGTACATCCCACGATATTGCATCAGCGAATTCTGAAGTATCCATCATGGCAAGTGTTACCCATGTGGAAACACGTTCATTGGGTAAGTCAAGGAAAATGTTCACCGCCGCCATCGCCGATGGATCGGGGACATCGGCACAGCTGGTGTTTTGGAATTACGTTCAGCACTTTGAACGCACAATTCGCGTTGGCGACACATATCTAGTAAGTGGCATTGCAGAATACGATGAACGGTGGAAAATCATCCGATTTACACATCCGGAACTCGAAAAGTTTGACAAGGACGATGCTGACCGCGTACTTCAGGGATCGATATTGCCAAAATATCGATTATCACAAAAGTTAAAGTCAGCAGGCATTACCATGCGCCTCATG
This sequence comes from bacterium, assembly GCA_020050895.1. Classification (GTDB taxonomy): domain Bacteria; phylum Bacteroidota; class Ignavibacteria; order Kapaibacteriales; family Kapaibacteriaceae; genus OLB6. Next base: position 1,645 of record JAGVJW010000294.1, read on the forward strand.
CGGAACATCGCCGAGCACGTCATCGATGAAGCATTGAAGAGCGAAGTCGATCCCTTCCCGGATGAATTTCGTCGAAAACACAATCTGCAACCTCTTAAGACAGCGCTACGAGCGCTCCATTTCCCCGGTTCGCATTCAGAAATTGATAAATCTCGTTACCGCATGACGTTTGAGGAATTGTTCTTTTTTGAACTTATGCTGGCTACACGGCAGCGAACCAGAAAATCTTCCGGACGCGGCATTCGGATGGAGGTGAAGAGTCAGCGAGCACGAGATCTTGTTGATAAACTTCCATATCATCTTACATCAGCACAAAAACGCGTCATCAACGAAATCATGAAAGACCTTTCATCGGGTGAGCCCATGAACAGGCTCTTGCAAGGCGACGTTGGTTCCGGGAAAACCATTGTGGCGCTACTCTGCATGCTGAATGTTGTCGATAATGGATATCAGGCTCTGATCATGGCGCCAACAGAAATTCTTGCAGATCAACATTCCCGTACGATAAGCTCATTGTTAAAAAACTCCGGTGTCAAAGTAGAACTGATGGTAGGTGGACAGAAACGGAAACTTCGAAACGAGATTCTTTCGCGCATATCCTCTGGCGAAGCCAACATCATGGTGGGAACGCATGCATTGTTTGAAAGCGAAATCGAATTTCACAAACTTGGCCTTGCTGTCATCGACGAACAGCATCGGTTTGGTGTGGCGCAGCGAGCGGAGTTAAAACGTCTCGGGTCAAACTCGAACATTGTGCCTCATTTTCTGGTTATGTCGGCCACGCCGATACCACGCACCCTGGGCATGACATTATATGGCGATCTTGATGTGTCCGTCATCAATGCTCTGCCTGATGACCGACATCCAATTATGACGCAGGTTGTGTATTCATCGCAGATCGAAACGGTTTATCAGAAAATCCGCAATGAGGTTCAGCAGGGCAGACAGGCCTACATTGTTTATCCTCTTGTTGAAAAGAGCGACAAACTTGCATTTAAAAGTGCTGTCGAGCATCACACGCTTCTGAGTGAGAGTGTTTTCCCCAACCTACGCGTTGGGCTACTACATGGTCAAATGTTTTGGTATGAAAAAGACGACATCATGAAGGCGTTTTTGAACAAGGAGCTCGACATTCTTGTTGCTACCACCGTTGTTGAAGTAGGCGTTGATATTCCCAATGCAACCGTGATGATGATAGAAGACGCAGAACGATTTGGTCTGTCGCAATTGCACCAGTTAAGGGGGCGTGTGGGACGCAGCGTTCATCAATCATATTGTTATTTAGTAACAAAAGATCATTTTCGGTATGTTCTTCCCAGGGCACATGCTGCCACCGAACGGGCTAACGCTGCCGTAAGACTCAGAACAATGGAAGAGACCAATGATGGATTTCGCATTGCGGAAGTAGATCTGCAAATACGAGGTCCTGGAGACCTTATGGGTACCAGACAAAGTGGTCTGCCAGAGTTCAGATATGCCGATTTGGTGACGGATGGACCCATCATTACGGCAGCAAGAAGGGAAGCATTTGCTATGATTGCCACCGACCCACAGTTGCGTAAAGAGGAACATGGGTTAATACGCGAACGTCTGATTCGAGACTTTGACCAAAAGTCATACATCACAGTCGCGTAAATTCGACGCATGCAACAGCCGACACCCGAATTAATATCTGTTGGTAATCCCCTGCAATTGGTTTTTAACGTCAGCGAAGTTTTCTATTCAATTCAGGGCGAAGGTACTCGCATTGGACGTCCGTGCACATTCGTACGCATGCAGGGATGCAAGCTGCGATGTGTGTGGTGCGACACTCCGTACGCACTCGACCATCGTCATATTGAGCACGAGTTGTCAGGGCAGCAGATCTTTGATAGAATTGAAGGGTTCAAGTGCCGCTTTGTTGAGTTTACCGGTGGAGAGCCCCTGGAACAATTAGGAGTTTTTTCTTTGATGTCGACTCTCTGCGACAACGATTACGAAGTAGTGGTTGAAACGGGAGGGCATGTTGATATTTCGCTGGTAGATCCGAGGGTTTCGAGGATTGTCGACATAAAATGTCCAGACAGTAAAATGATGACGCTCAACAAATTCGATAACATTTCCCATCTCACTTCCAGAGATGAAGTAAAGTTCGTTATTGCTTCGATGCAAGACTATAACTGGGCGAAGGAGACGATAAAGGAATATGATTTGCATAGCAAGGTAGATTCTATTCTGATGTCTTGCGCCTTTGGGATATTACCGTACGCTGTCTTGGCTGAATGGATCCTTAACGACAATCTTGATGTTCGGTTCCAGCCGCAACTGCACAAGTTTATTTGGGAACCGGATCGGAGGGGAGTTTGAGAAGGACTTACCTACTCATTGCATTCGGTCTTGCTTTGGCAACAATTGCACAGACTCAAATCATGACTGATGCAGGTCGGCTGATGGCTGTCTACTCAACGCCGGAACCGATGCCCAACATCAACTCATCAAGTGATGAGTATGGACCCGTTTACGATGCATCTCGAAACCGTTTGCTCTTCACTTCGGAACGGGCAGGCTTTTCGCAGGTTTGGTTGAAACGCGACATCGACAGTCTCCCGCAGCTTGCTCCCGGAACATTTAACAATGGCTCAAGCTACAGATCCTATATTTCTTTAGGAATAGGTTCAGAAGCCGTGGGTGTTGCATTCTTTGCCGGAGAAAGGCAGGCATATCCAACGATTATCACAGTGCCTTTAGATGCCGACGCTCTCAATGAAGGGCATCCAATTGCTTTGATTAACGATAGCAGTTTTACAACACAACCGGCTTTATCACCCGATGGCACCAGACTTGCCTTTGTCTCGAATCGAGAAGGGGGCTTGGGTGGCCTGGACTTGTGGATATGCGACCGGCGTAGTGCACTGGAGTGGTCGGCTCCGGCACAACTCAGCAATCACGTTAATTCTCCCGGCGACGAGATC
>JAGVJW010000027.1 GCA_020050895.1 bacterium
AGACTGACGTGCCTCGATTTTCTTTACAATCTTTACCCACTCTCCGTTATGAACGCCGATGACGGTATTAACCATCTTAGGTCCGTCTGCAGGAATGTTTTCCCACGAGCGACCAACAACTCTGGTAAATTCTTCGGCACTGATCTTTGATGGCGAAACGGCGATGCCATAACCCTTAACAGTGCCCGATGCCACAATGTAGTCGCCTGAAGAAACCTGACCCATTACCTTCACAGGTACCTGACCCATAAAGGCAACATCGTTACCATACGGTCGCTTTTCTGCTTCCGGCATGTTACCCAATACAATCGGTTTGTGCGAGACTACCATTACTTGTTCTGCACCATCGAGATTTTTACTGATCTTCCCACCGCGAACACCAACCACATCGCCTGCAGAAATATATTCAGTGTGATCTGCACGTTCCAGCCATTCAGCATAGTCGCCGTTTCCTGATTCATACGCAACACCAATGGCATTGTAAAGAGCGATAGTGTTGATAATCTCAGAGAATCCTGTAACAGCAGCGCCGAGTAAGTCTATACCGATGAACGAAGCAGCGAGGTTGGTGAGATACACATCATCGAGAACAGTGTTGTCTCGCCAATCGCTTACGGATTCCGCTTTAATAGCTCCAGTCTGACGTCCATCCTTATCCTGGAATGTTATGTAGTGGTTGTCGCGAGTTAACGAGTTTGTTACACTCGATCCCTGAAAGTTTGGAATCTCAATTGTAGGCAAACCATTTGCAGGAATATTTGGAATAGCTGGAAACGTGTAAGGTCCGATGCTGTATGAAGGAATGGAAATATCGGGGACTGTGAGGCCGCCAAATAGCGTCCATGGCCCGGCACAAGCAGAGCCAAGCTCACCGAAGCTTAAGCAAACCTTGGGCATTTCTATCGACGGGACATCGGGTAGGCTAAGGTTGAAGCCCGGGAATACCTGAACGTTGGGTACCAACGTATATGGCAGATTCAACCCATCGTTGATTTCATCGATAATGGTGTTTGTTACCTGTGCAAGAGCTCCTGCTATTGCCGCACCTGGGAAAATAGTCCAAAGGTCTTTAACACTAAATGATGCCCCATTCAACCATCCCTTAACAGTATTGAGCGTCGAGCCTGCAAGAATCGTAGCAGGATTTGCAATCTGCAGATATGCACTGCCATCCCATGCTCCGTGTGTACGTCCAATTTTAATTAGTAAACCATCTCCCTGGTCACCATTAGTATTTACAATTGTTGCCACATGGTTTGCCTGGTTGCTCGTTATAAGCAACGTGTTGTTGATCTGTGATGCACCATCTACATCGAGCGTGCTGTTTAACGTTGTTGCACCATCTACATCGAGTGTGCTGTTTAACGTTGTTGCACCATCTACATCGAGTGTGCTATTTAACGTTGTTGCACCATCTACATCGAGTGTGCTGTTCAGCGATGTTGCCTTATCCACAACCAGCGTACCGGTGAGGTAGGTTGAACTCATGTTCTCAACAGTGAAGTTGCCATAGTTAATTGTGGCACCTTCCTCTGTATTGAGATAAACATTCTTCTTTACATAAAGGTCTGTGCCAACCTCTACGACGTCGCCAACTGACAGACCATTCGAAATCGAAACATTGCCATCACTGGTAATTCGAAAACGCTCTTCACCATTTGTGATAAATACGAGGTCGGCATTGTCTGTTGTCCCAATAGCATCTTTGTCCGGGTCGGTCTTGGCATTACCTTGTAAGGACCAAACGTTCGCCGGTACTCCATTACCGTTTGAAAGCAAAATATCTCCTGCCTTCCCTTCTTCGAAGTCCTTAAGCGTCAGGTAACCTACATCATTGAAAAACGCTGACACATTCAGTGGTTTGTTAGACAACATGTTATAGTCCATGCTGATGGCATTCTCCGCTGTTTGTGCACGCAATGCAAATGGAACACTTAGTAAGGGGCTTGAACCCGATATCGAGTATGCGTTGCCTCCATTAACATCAGTCTCAGTGCGGATGTAGTAGGGTCCGTTCGCCCAGTTGATGGCGGAGAACGTACCGTAAACGGGAACGCCTGCGCCAATTTCGAGTGTCACCAAACCGTTAAGGTTGGACTGAGCGGTGTGAACTTCGGTGTATACCGGAACACTACTGAGGGCCCCTTGGACAATAGAGATTCGAACGCTAACGTTCTGATTCGCGATGAGCTCGTTGTTTGCATTTCGAATTACAGCTTGGTAATTCATCGTCTGCGGAACTTGTGCTTGTGTAACACCAATCACACAAAGCAAGGCAATTAGCAAGGAGTAATTGTGTTTCATTGTATCCAAAATGTTGTTCATGATGATCACTGCTTTTTAACGATTTGAAAACTCTTGACTACTGAAGTGCCTTTTGACACTTGTAAGATATAGGCACCATTTGCTCGCTCATCCATTGGTATCGATGTTAATTCTCCGATGACGTTTTGTTCGAGCAGCACCTTACCAACAAGATCGGTAAGCTGGTACCTAAACTGGGTTACATCCACACCTTCGATGCGAAGTGTAAGCGTTGTACTTGCAGGGTTCGGATAGGCGGCGATAAAAACATCAATTTCTTTGACATTCTTTCCGGCGATAACGCTGTAAGAGTATGGCTGCTGTATGCCTTCGGTAATCGAGCGCCGGTTGTCGGATGCAACACCTATTGCAGTCTGCCCCACTGTGTAGCTAACACTTCCTCCCAGTCCCTTCGCTTCACCTCCGGAAGCGGAAGTCGACGATTGCGCAGACAAGCCGATAGTCATGCCTATTAAGCTTGCTGCTATCAAAAGAAATTTTGAATGCGGCAAAGTGAACCTCACGATATAGTTAATGACATCCCACCATTCAACCATTAATCCCCTGTGGTTGAAGAGGAGTAAATGTAAAAAATATATTGCTCGATCTAATCTGTAATTCTACCCCAATCTCCTCATCAACAAATAAGCTAAAGAACCACAGTCTGAATTAATTCGAGTCTAAGCGCAAACACAGATGACCTGCGCGTGCGAAGTCCTAAATGAGATCCATTTGAATATTGTGGATGAGCCAGAAACGATGCCTTGATAGAAAATAATAGCAGCGTAACCTGTGGTTGAAATTTCGTGACATAAACATTTCAAAAACAATTCTGCCGGGAGACATATGCTGCCGGGGAACTTGCCGGGAGACATATGCTGCCTGGGAACTTGCCGGGAGGCATATGCCTCCCGGCAAGTTTGACGTCACTTAAACTGTATTGAGATACTTATGAATTGTGA
>JAGVJW010000178.1 GCA_020050895.1 bacterium
AGTTACAAACAAATACCTAGTATTTGTTGTTTATCAAACAACTTTTTGTAAGGTACTCTGATGAGAATCCTCCTGATTATTGGACAGATTATCCTAGCCGGAATGTATGGAATGGCTGGATTTATGAAGTTCACCACCCCTTTCGACCAGCTAAGCGCAGCTATGCCATGGGCACTCTCTGTTGGTGAGTTTATGACGCGTTTTATCGGCCTGGCTGAACTTCTTGGAGCCGTTGGTCTCGTTCTGCCCGGGCTCTTGCGCATTTCCCCGAAACTGGTGGGATATGCAGCCCTTGGTCTGATGGTAGTCCAGATACTGGCAATCCCCCTTCACCTTAGTCGCGGCGAATCTTCTGCGCTTATGTTGAATGTACCCCTGCTCTACATTTCAGTATTCGTGTTTTGGGGACGTACTTTCAATGCTCCAATAGCTTCGAGAAGCCGTGAAATAAAATCGTCGAGTCTAGCCGAGTCTCGCTAGAATCGGATTGCCAACATGCTAAATAATCTTAACGTGCATTATATCCGGATCTCGCTGATGTTACCCTTTACCGCATCGAGCATTGCATCGCGGAAAGCTTGCATCTCCTTGACAGTTGTATAAACGTTTGGCGTTACGCGTAGGCCATTGAATTCATCGTGTGCGATGCCTACAGTAAATATCTTATGTTTCTTTAGCAACCAGTCGGCTAGCTTTCCATGGTCTACGCCGTTGATATGCACATTTACAAGAGCGCATTGGTTAGGGGGCTTTGCCACGTCGGTAAGAAACGCGACGTTGGGAAGCCCCTTAACATCATCCATCCAAACTGAATGCAAATAACGGAATCGGGCAGCCTTGCGGGCCAGACCCACTGCAGTGTTGAACGCAATTGCGTCGCTTAATGCATTATGGATTGCAGCCGGATGTGTTCCAATCTCTTCGTACTTGCGAATGTTAGCATCCATTTCTTTTGGCGCAGCCATGAGTGGCCATATCTCCGGGATCAGTTCCTTTCTGATGCAGAGCATACCAGTACCGATGGGCCCGCACAACCATTTGTGTAGAGACGTTGCATACACATCGCAGCCAATGTCGGTTTGTTTGAACGGGAACTGTGCGAAGGCGTGGGCACCGTCGATAATACTGATGATGTTGTTGCGTTTGGCAAGGTCGCAGATTTCCTTAACAGGCATGATCTGTCCTGTGAGGAACACAACCTGTGAGCAGTGAATTACCCGCGTTCTCTCGGTAATTGCATTTTGATAAGCTTCAACTACTGCAGCAGGATCTGTTATGGGAACTTTAATCTTAACTTTTTTTATAACGATGCCTTCGCGTCGTGCCCGCTGATCCCACGTTGCCAGCATACGCGGATAATCCTGCGTAGTAATCACCACTTCGTCTCCCGCCTTCAACGGAATCCCAAACTGAGCAGTCTGCAGAGATTCGCTTGCGTTTCGGGTGATGGCGATTTCTTCCTTGTCGGTACCAAACATTGTAGCCAGGCTCTCACGAACGGATTCGATACGTGGTTCCTGAATCTGCCACATAACGTATGCGGGGAGCTGATTTGCTTCTTCAGTGAGCCGGCGCAATGCATCCTGTACCATACGGGGGCTGGGCGAAACGCCTCCGTTGTTCAAGTTGATGGTTGTCCTATCTACATTAAAGGCCTGCTGTACAGTAAGCCAATAGTCTTCATCCAAGGCATCGGCATCGGGGTTCTCCGGTGTCTCGAGCGTTGAAAGGGCACCGATCGATTTGTTTAGACGTTGACTCCCAAAGGCAAGCGAAGTGAATGCGCTTCCCGTAACAAGCGTGCTGAGGATGCTTCTTCTATTCATCGTCTTCTTCCCTACTTCCTTCGATGGAGTTCGATAAGAATGGACATCACTTCGTTTATCAGCCGATCAACCTTTTGCAATGTAAGGCTCAGCTCGTTCTCGGCACGAAGGATTTCAGACTGTGATCTCAGCGTCCCGCACAAAGTATTGGCTCTGTTGCACCAATCCAACGAAGCAGTGATGAAACCGTTTTGAAGTAGTGTTCGTGCATGGTAGAGGGAGAATTCAATCAACTCGACGCTACTTAACCAGAATGGATCTGTATCTGTGTGCTTCGGAACTTTCTGAGGAGAACTTTTATGTGAAGTTGATTTGCTATCGGACTCCTCAGCCAGGTATGCCGCATGACTGAATACTTCGTGTGCTTTTTCAAAATGTCCTTCGGCGAGGAGGATAATGCCAAGTCCATTGAGGGCATGCATCTCGAGAGAAGGATTGCCAATCTGCTTCGAGGCTACTTGTGCACGCTCAAATGCATCGCGCGCGGAAACCAAATCACCGTTTGAATGTGCTAGGTTTCCCCGTGCCAGTAGATCAACAATTTCATTCTGTACGTTCAGACCCCCAAGCCCTCCATATAGCTCTGCAAAATAGGGAATGGCATTGTGTAGTATCTCAGTTTGAAATCGAGACCTTGCCGGGAGGCATATGCTGCCGGGTAAGATGCCGGGAGGCATATGCTGCCGGGTAAGATGCCGGGAGGCATATGCTGCCGGGGAAGGTTTAACAAACGATGTTTTAGTTGTTGCATTTCAATCCATTACGATTTCAGTCCCAGAGGAACATCGAAATGAGGCACTACCTGGTATTTGGATGTTGAGGTTTCAATTTTGGTTATTCGTAAATTTTAAGCTTATGCAATTAAGGCAGCTCTCAAACAATCCGATTGTTAGCATCGGCCCCTTGCTAATACTGTTGGTCACTTTATCAGGAGTTCCGACCTATGCACAGGCATCACAACCAAGAGCGTTTGCGGGGATAGTCAATGGTGATACCATCTGGCTCGACGAGTTTTCGAGAGAGGTTGGCAGAAAGGCAGAGTTGTACGAGACAGCGGGTTCGGTGAATCCAAGTGATATCATGGAGCAGACGTGGAACGAAATCGTAATGGCAGTTCTTCTACGTCAGCAGGCACAAGCTGCCGGACTTGTACCCACACCTGGTGAAGTCGACTCTGTCTTGCTTCGTGCAACGCCGGACTTTGTGATGCGCGGAGTTGTAGATGATAAGGGGCGGTTCGACAAATCGTTGCTTCTTGCAATGGCACTGAATCCCGACTCACTTGTGAAAGCTCGCGGAACGAAATTAACGGAGCAGCAACGCAGAGAACAGGCAGGACAGCTCAAGGCATCGATGACGGAATTGCGTGGTAAGGTAGGCCACCAGTTGATGCTTCAACATCTGAAAGATAAGATCGCTGATACAATGTCTGTCGACAGTTCATTGCTACAAAAAAGGTATCAGGAATCTTCCACCTCAGCGCTTGTCGAATTGTTGTATTTCCCATGTCCTGCCATCACACAAGAACCAACACGGCAGCAACTCGAAGCATACTACGAGTCGCACTCAACCAACTACACAACAGCCACTGAGATGCGGCGCATGGCCATGTTAACG
>JAGVJW010000293.1 GCA_020050895.1 bacterium
AATTTGTCCTATGGCTCTCACAACATCAACAATGCTACCCTTACAGACCGATGCTCCTGGATTCACTCTACCTGATGTTGTTTCCGGCAAACAATTTACAATGCCCGAAACTGGTGAATCTGTCGGAACTATCATCGCATTCATTTGTAACCACTGTCCTTCTGTAAAGCATATCATCAGCGCTTTCGTAGATCTCGCTAAAAATGTTAGGGGGCGAGGTATACGCGTTATTGCAATTTCCTCGAACGATGTAGCCCGATACGCAGAAGATGGGCCTGAAGAAATGAAGCTGTATGCGGAGAAGCATGGGTTCACGTTCCCCTACCTGTATGATGAAACGCAGGACGTTGCACGGGCCTTCCACGCTGAGTGTACACCAGATCTATTTCTTTTTGATGGCAAGAACAAATTAGTCTATCGCGGTCGGTTCGATGAGAGCACACCCGGTAATGGCAAGCCTGTAACCGGAGCTGATCTCACGGCCGCAGTGAATGCAGTGATTGATGGTGTTGGTGTTAGTGGTCAGCAGCTTCCCAGCACCGGCTGCTCGATTAAATGGAAACGTTAGCGTTAACTCATCGTGCTTACATCGTTTCGGGTGCGGTTACACCCAAAATATTTAGTCCGTTAGCCATAGCCATGCGTGTGACGCCAGCCAGCAGCAGGCGGGCATCTTCGATGTTCTTTTCACTACCGAGTATTCGGCAGTCGTGATAAAACTGGTGATATGCTGTAGCTAAATCGCGCAGATACTCTGCAAGTGTATGTGGTTCGAGGTTTTGGCAGGAACGTTCAACTTCTTCCCGAAAACGCGAAAGTAGCCCTATGAGGTCCAACTCGCGCCGATGCGTAAGCGCCGATAAATCGGCACTGGTTGGGTTTCTCCCAGCCTTGCGCAGAATCGAACTGATTCTTGCATGAGCATACTGAAGATAGAATACCGGATTCTTCTCGCCTTCTTCCTTCGCAAGTCCCAGATCGAAATCGAGATGTGTTCCTGGAGCGCGCATGATGAAAAAGAATCGCACCACATCGGGTCCAACTTCTTCGATCAACTCATCAAGCGTGAAGCTCTTCCCCGAGCGTTTCGAAAATTTTACAACCTCTCCGTTTTCAACGAACGTTACCATTTGGTGAATGACAATGCGCACGCGTTCAACGTCGAAACCCAGTGCCTTGATGCCTGCCATCACGTCGGGAATCGTTGCAATATGATCTGAACCGAAAATGTCGATCACCAGATCGTAATCACGCGAAAGTTTATCGGCATGATAGGCAATGTCGGGAAGTCTGTACGTAGGTTCACCCGTAGATTTCACAATTACCTTGTCCTGCGGATTACCAAGCTTTTCCAAGGCAAACCACAGAGCTCCATCGCGCTCGTAAACAAGGTCTTTCGCCTTCAACTGGGCAATTGTTGCCTCAATCTTTCCATCTGCATACAACGTGTCCTCGTTGAAATACACTTCGTGATGTATCCCAAGCGACTTAAGCGTTTTCTGAATGGATTCGAAACACCATTTCTCTCCCAGCTTGGAACATCTTTTCCTAAATTCATTGATATAATTTTCATTTATTACAACACCCGATTCAGTGCCATCCTGTCTCATCAGTGCTTCGAGCCTTCGCAGATCGTAATCATTGGCATTTGCCTGGGCGATAAATCTGATATACTCACCGTGATATCCATCAGCTGGGAACGGAATAAGCTCGGACTTGCCGTGCAGCTCGAGTATTCTCGAGGCAATAGACTCACCCAGCTTGTTCATCTGGTTGCCAGCATTGTTGAAGTAGTATTCGCGCGTCACGTGGTAACCGCACCATTCGTAAATGTTGGCTATTGTGTCGCCGATAGCGCAATTCCTGCCGTGTCCTGCATGGAGTGGCCCCGTGGGATTGGCGCTTACATATTCGACGTTAGCACGTTTGCCGTCGCCAATATCACTACGACCAATATTCAACCCTTCGGCAACTAAATCCCTAAGGATTGAATGAAAAGCTGCCGGCTCGAACGTGAAATTGATAAAACCCGGTCCGGCTACATCGATTGTGGAAACCATTGGCACCTTACCCAAGGATGCCACAATCTGCTCGGCAATCGCCTTGGGCGAAGTACGAAGAGACTTGGCAAGTGCCAGGGCAACCGTTGTTGAAAGGTGACCGAACCCTTCCTGCCGGGGGAATTCGAAGCTGATGAGGTGGTTCGGATCAGCACCCATCTCCCTAAGCGCCGTACGTATGTACGGCTCTACAAATCGTTTCATCATCATATCAGTTCGCAGTCACCCTTGGAAGCGAACTTACAGCCCTGGCTGCTCCGCTAGGAGTAATCAAATACAACTTGGCGTCGCCCCACAAACGTTCAAGCTTGTAAAAATCGCGTGCATCGGGAAGCATGACGTGCACAACAACGTCGAAATAATCAAGAATTGTCCATGACGATTTCCCCTTGCCTTCCACCTTCGGCAGACCCAGTCCCATTGATTTCAGTCCAACCTGTACAGACTCACAGACAGCTCTCATTTGCGCATCGCTAAATACTGTTACAATAACAAAAAATTCAGCCGGCGAAGATTCTATTCCAGAAAGATCCATAACAAGCAAATCTTGCGCTTGCTTCTCCTGTGCCAGGCGGGCACATAAAACCGCCCATCCTTTCCCGGAGCGGGGTTTCGAAATCTTAGCCAATACACATTCCTTTCAAAACAGATTAATGGGTAAATGGATCGAGTTGATGAAGATCTGTACCCAGAACGACACTTGAACGAACAAATCGCATCGAGTCAATATCACTCACAACCAGAGTATCGGCTATACCCAATACCTTAGCCACCTTGAGGGCTGAAATGCGATCGCCCACTCGGTCGATGATCATGGACTTTGAGGACTTAGAAGGCAGCGTCGACAACTCAACAACGTCAAAACCTCGTTCTCTCAAAAACCGCATCGTCATGCGCCCTGCTCCCGCAACGCCGGAGCCGTTGACAACTTCAACCTGGATAGCGGTGAGTACGCCCCTTTCCTCAACGGTAGGCTCCACGGGTGGATTCAACATTCGGATAATAAATGAAGTTAGTAATGCTGCTGCAACCAACGCCATCAGTCCGATGGCAACCCACCACCAACCTCCGAGGCTCGACGTCACTCGCTGACCTCATCATCTAACCTGTACTCATCGAAGTGTGTGCCATGTCTTAATAGTTTTTTGTATAGCAATTTCCGTGCACGAAATAAATGCGCTTTAACAGTGCCGAGGGGGTGACCAAGCTGTTGGGCAATTTCATTGTAATCAAGATCCTCTTCGTGGCGCATGCGGATTACCGTTCGATATTTGTCTGGCAGCGTCTCTAAAGCTTGTTGCAGCATTGTCGCGCGCTCCTTAGCCAACAAGATCTCATCAGCATGCGGTCCTCGGTCGGCGGGGTCCATGGTAAGCTCGCTACCATCTCGCGTGGTAATTGGCTGATCAATCGACAACATCTGAAAGCGTTTGCGGCGTAAGTGATCGATGCAACGGTTGGAGGCAATTTTAAACAGCCAACCGGAAAACGCGAATTCGAACTTGAACGAGGGAAGAGCAGCAAAGGCTCTTACAAAGGTATCCTGGGTTAAATCAGCGACGTCCTCTTCATTTCTGATCATTTTCCGTATTAGAAAAGAGACGATCCGCCGGTACTTACGCTCGAGGTCAGCAAAAGCATTGGTGTTCCCTGCGAGAACATCACGGATGATTTGCGCATCCTCTGCCGATGATTCCTGCCCACTCGGCTTCGGTTCCGTCATAATACGTTGCTGAAACTCCACGATTCGTGAGCGGAAAGGGCGGGATTCGAACCCGCGGTACCGTTACCGGTACACACGCTTTCCAGGCGTGCCAATTAAACCACTCTTGCACCTTTCCAACAAAACAAATATACGCCTGCGTAACTTCTTTGATGATGCATGGTTATGAGCGCAGATATACTATTGGACCGCATTGGCTTGATCCGAATGTTTGCGTAACTTTATATGCCGATCTGTTCAATGACCGGAAGTTGTTCTATGCCCATTAAACGGCGTCGATTCATATCTTCTGTAGCAACCGCAGCTGTTGCTCCTCTTGCGGTTAAAAGTTCTTTTGCTGCAACGTCTGCCGCAGAAGCCTCATACATTGCAGCTCCGGCTCGCTCAGCTGCCGTCGTGCTCCCAACGGAACTTCAACCAGGTTCTAAAATCGGCATTGCATGTCCCTCAAGCAGTGCTACATCAAAGGAACTAGAAGGATTCGTCCAAGTGTGTCAGGCTCACGGACTCACTCCGGTGCTTGGCAGGAATATTAACAAACGCAGCGGGTACCTCTCCGCGTCGGATCAGGACAGAGCCGACGAGATGATGGAATTTGTCGAAGATGCCTCTGTACATGCCATCGTGTGTGCCCGCGGCGGCTATGGTGTAATGCGCATACTGCCAATGCTCGATTACACAGCTATCAGGCAGGCGGGAAAAGTAATTATGGGATTCAGCGATATCACGGCCCTGCTTATAGCCGCCAATCAGTTGTCGGGCATCGTCACATTCCACGGCCCTGTGGCATCATCAACCTTCGATGAATTTACTATCAATGGATTTACAAAGGTTGTGATGCCGTCGATTGTTCAGATGGCAACCCAATCGGCAGACGTTGTACCTGCCCCCTTCATATTTCAAGACGACAGGATTACGACGTTTTCGGGCGGATTGGGTAGGGGGCGACTCACGGGTGGTAATCTCTCGATGGTTGTGAGCACGCTGGGCACGAAATATGAGATCGACACTACGAATGCAATTCTGTTTCTCGAAGAAATCAATGAAGAGCCGTTTCGCATCGATCGGATGCTAACACAACTGTGGCTTGCAGGGAAACTTCAAACGTGCAAGGGAATAGTGATGGGCAACTTCCGTAACTGCGAAGCCAAAGGATTGTCGATTACTGGTCCCTCGTACACACTGCAGCAGGTTATCGAACAGCGAACCGGAGATCTCGGCATACCGGTTGTCTATGGATTACCATTCGGTCACGTGCGTAGCAAGCTTACAATCCCAATTGGAATTGAGGCTGAAGTAGATGCGACGAAAAAATCTCTCCGTTTTTTGAGTGTTGCGGTAACCTAACCACTGAAAAATGAATTTTCTAAAAGCATGAATCCAAATTCACTTCCCCATTTAACGCATGGGACTCTTGTCCGCATTGCGGTGCTGTTCATCGCATTAAGTACAACACTTAGCGGTCAGTCCCTTAGCGTCTATAACATTAATTCCAGTGAGTTTCCTAAAATCACTGCAGATTATGTTGCATTTGATTATGCGGGGAATCCCATATCGGAAACTCTGAACAAGAATGATTTCCGTGTACAAGAGCAACCAGCTGGCAGTGTTGTTCAGGATCTGTCTGCAACCGTTACCCAAGGATGCGACGCAACAGCATCTGATCCGGAAGCCAGCATTGTAATCGTTCTGGACCGGTCCAATTCAATGTATGATATTGTTAATGGTCAGACGCGTTTTAAATACGCAGTTAATGCCATCAAGGCATTTGTTTCAAAGATTAGGTTCGTAGGTGATACTCGCGTAGCATTAACGATCTTTTCTGGAAACTATGAGCTGAAAGTTGATTGGACAAACAATCCTCAAATTATTTACGATACACTCAACAAGCTTAATCCGTCCGGAGCAACTAATTATGAGTTGCCGTTTTCGCAGCCGGGCATTAACGTGTTTGACCTGCTTAAACAGCGTCCGCCTGATATTCCCAAATACGTCTTCTTCCTCACAGATGGTCAACCAAATCCCGTAATCGGCAGCCCCAATGGTTCATTGGCGGCTGAGCAGAAATTTGTTGATGAGACGGTGCTAAAATTTCAGGCACAAGGCGCCAGATTCTTTGCTGTATCGATCAACGTACCCGAAACACACTGGACTATTCAGGAAATTGCCCGACAGACTGGTGGAAAATCTATTCTAACAAGTGAAGATAAACTTGTTGACCTTTTTTCCCTTCTTGCTCTGGAAATCCAGACGCAGTATTCCTGCAAAATTTCGTGGATTGCCCCATTTGTTTGTTCATCGGAATCTCAAGCCCGCTCGGTTACAATCACGCTGCTACAAGGTTCCAATCCTAAATATGTTACAGCATATGTTTCGCCCCCTAGCAGCCTTGCCCGTGTGAATCTATCGAGTCCAACACTGTACACCGGCGATCCACCGCCAACACAGGTTTCGTATGGTTTGGATACATTGACTGCAATCAACTCGCCCTTGCAAATTGACAATTACACAATAACTCCGGCAACATACTTCACAGTCGTTGATTGGAATTATCCCAACGCACAGGCAACATTCACACCGTTTGTTATTCCTGCTGGACAGAAGCGGATCTTGCGTGTTCAATTTAGGCAGGGTACTCCGCAGACATTCCGTCAAGCCAAACTCCGGTTTACCGGAGCGCCATGCCCACCGGAGATCAACCTTGTTGGTGGACAAGGATTCGTCCTCATCACCTCTCCTAACGGCGGTGAATTGTATTCGACATGCGACACCGTTACCATCTCCTGGGCAGGAGTTGTGCCAAGTCAGCTTGTTACCCTTGAATACTCCAGCGACGACGGAG
>JAGVJW010000076.1 GCA_020050895.1 bacterium
CGGTTGAGAAGTATTGGCGTGATTCAAAATTGCTCACAATCGGCGAAGGCACTTCGGAGATTCAAAAAATTGTGATCGCGCGAAGTCTTCTTAGCTCATTTTAAAGGCAACGGACGTCCATCGGTGGGTGGCATAGTAAGATCCCACCACTGAGCTAGAGTGGAAGATATGTCGGTTGGTGAAACAAGCTTACCCGATGTCTGTTTCGTTACAGGTCCTCCAAGCAACATCAATGGCACCCACCGATCGTAATCATGTGTACTACCATGCGATGCAGCGTCGGCCGTAATAACCCAGTATCGCTTTGGATAAATCATGATGTCGCCTGAACGCGACGGGTGAAATGAGTTTCTAAGCAGCTTGCAATCCTCGTCGGCAATACCATCGGGACAATCACCAACAAGCATTCTATCCTTACGTGCAACAATTCCGATTCCCTTCAGCGACTGAAGCCATGTGCAGGCTGCATCAACTATGCTCTTCCGATCGGCGCCCTGTTGGGAAATAGCGGACTCCGAAAGAAAAATCGATGGCTCATCGGCCATCGAAATCCAAGTACTGTCAGGCGGTGTACCAAACTCATTGTTCAATACACTGTCTATACCTCTTACCAATTGGCTGAGCTTGTACCTTCCGGCATCAACAGCCGGACGTCCTGGCATATTATCATTGTTTAGTACTTCGGGTATGGGACTAACGCCATGGTCTGATGTTATGATGAGTACATAATTCTTGCGTCCAACACGTTCGTCGAGCGAATCAATCAGTCTTGCAACCAACTGGTCGGCATAAACATAAAGTTCCTGGACCTCTCGGCTGTCGGGTCCAAAGGTGTGCCCAGTGAAATCAGTGGTCGACACTCCAATACACAGCAAATCCGGATCGTCATCTGTGCCGAGTTTTTCTGCTGCGATTACTTCGAAGGCAGCATTGAACAAACTCTCCATGCTGAATGGCGATCTCACAAAATCAGGATAGAATCCTTTGCTTTCGAATTCGGGGAGTTTATGGGGAAATGTACGACGACCAGTCGACATCGTACCCTCATACATCCCATCATCTTCAGCGGGATTTCTTGATTCAGGAATCACCGTATTCCACGTCTTACCGGCATACTTTTTCGGAGCTGATAGTTGCTTTATTGATGATAGCCATCCTGGCGTACGGTAGTACGAGCTGGTTGTGTAATTTTTCGTCTCCTTATCAACCCATACTACAGCCGTTGGATTATGACCAGCCATCAACACCGACGCTCTGTCTTTTATCGAAATTCCGATGACCTTTGATTTGACATTCGCCTCTCGAAGAACATCGCCAACAGTTGGCACCTCGAGTTTTACCGGTGAAACCACATCATTCGAATCCGCAGAACAATAGCCACATTGTTTCTGGCGAGTATCGCAGAAATAATTCGATGTTATTCCACTCCGGTAGGGATCGCATCCCGTTAGCAGGGCTGCATGGCCGGGTCCGGTAGCCGTACTTGCGTGATGATAAAAACATTTAGTAAATACGGCTCCTTGCAATTCAATTCGTGCAAATCCCTCTGAGCCTACGAATTGAGAAAACTTCTTTGTGTAATCACCGCGGAATTGATCGAACGAAACAACGACTGCGAGTCGCGGCACCTGACTTACACTTGTTGTAAGGTTTACAATTGTCAGCACAAACGCAATAACGACGCGCATGGTTAGGCACTTGGTCTCATTGACTGCATCATTAATGCTACTTCGTAAGCTTGTTTCTGGTTGTACTCTGATGCGATGCGCCTATAGTTCACGAGGTCTACAATTGTACCAATGAAGCAGAGTCCTCCAGTTAGCAGGTACAATATTCCCAATCCGATTTTGCCTGTTACAAAGCGCTGCAGGCCAGCAGACGGCACCATGAACGTAAGGAATCCGCAGAGGGTTAGGATCATAATCGTTTGCGGATCCTTTCTGCGTGGTTTGTACATAAGTGCGAACTGCTGAGCCAGCTCGTCAGTCATCGGCGATACCAACGAATTCACATACACCAGCTCTTCACTGTCGAGGTCAGGTAAATAGTTAAAGACATTAGCCATGAAAAGGTCCTCGTGAATTATTGTTTGATTGTCGAATCATTGAAATACTTCGAAAGATTAAAATTCCCACTGCGGGAATACCCATCGGATGAGCCCCAAAAGCCCCTTCCAAATCTCCATGCAATGCCAGGGCTATTGAGTGTCCAAGCCCGCAACCCATGCAGCCGTCGAAGCCGAGAAGTGTTGGGATACAGAACGACACATGGCCGTGCAAGTCGGCCCCAAAGAGGGCTAGTCCTGCAAGCGCTCCAATCCAGATCAGTGCCTCCGTTGGAAAGCGTACGGTGCCAATTGTTATCATTGAAGGGGGCGAGCTACGTATGCCATCTGGCAATGTTACTATAACAATGAGGATTTCTGGGGATTTTAGAATTCCTTATATTGCGAGTCCTTTTTTGCATTCAAAGCATAGAGATACCAATGTACGCAGTCGTCGAAATAGCGGGTGAGCAGTTTGCTGTTACTCCCAATCAAACACTCACAGTTCCTTTGTTAAAGTCAAATATTGGCGACTCTGTGGAATTCAATAACATCCTGCTTGCAAGCGAGTCGGGAGACGTACGCGTTGGAACTCCATATATCAAGGGAACGGTTAAGGCTACCGTTAATGAGCACGGGAAGGGTGATAAGGTTCTCGTGTTTCATAAGAAGAGGCGCAAGGGCTATCAGAAATTGAATGGCCACCGGCAGCACTTCACGCGAATTACAATTAATCAGATAAAAATCTAAGGATTCAATCATGGCACACAAGAAAGGCGGCGGTTCTACTAAGAATGGTCGCGATTCTAATGCACAGCGCCTCGGAGTAAAGAAATTCGGTGGTCAGCGTGTGGTGGGTGGGAACATCATCATTCGTCAGACCGGAACCAAGTTTCACCCAGGTAAAAACGTTGGCCTTGGCAAAGACTATACGATTTATGCCACAATTGATGGTGTGGTGAAATTTGAACGTAAGGATAAAACACGACTCAAAGTTTCTGTATACCCTGAATCTGCTAATTCATGAAGCCTGTTAGAGTGGCGGTAACTGGTGCCGCCGGACAAATAGGGTACAGCCTGCTGTTTCGGATTGCCAGCGGCGCAATGCTCGGACCCGATCAGCCAGTGATTCTTCAGTTGCTGGAGTTATCACCTGCACTTCAGGCACTGAAGGGCGTCGCCATGG
>JAGVJW010000140.1 GCA_020050895.1 bacterium
ACCGAATGGATTTTCATGCCCATGTCATGGAAGCTCATTCGATGTCAATGGTCGCGTTGTTACCGGGCCAGCCATAGAGAACCTGACGCCTGTAGCCGTGGATTCAAGCGGTCCGGATTATTTAATTCCCCTGTCTGCCATTTAATGCCGACTAATTGAAATTGAAACCCGACATCATAACAATGAAATCAATCAGATCATCGCTCTTAACAATAATTGCTTGTGTTTGCGCTACCGGCATTCCCTCATTTTGTTTACATTCTCAGTCAACCGACACAGTGAAGTCTGGTCCCCAAAGAGATACAACACAAGGCCATGCATCTCAGGCTGGGTCGTCTGAGTCTGCCGATACGGCTAAGATGAACGTCGATGCCATTTACTCCCGACCCTTTTTAATGGGAGTTGATTCCGACGTAGGCATTGGTGGTTATCTGGAGGCAAACATGCAAAGCGTAAATGAAAACGGTATAAACGAGGGCATTTCATTTCAAGCGCGCAGATTAACCTTATTCCTTTCCGCTACTCCGGCCAATCGCCTTAAATTCCTTACTGAAATTGAATTTGAAAACGGTACTGAAGAAATAAACATTGAATTCGCTTCGCTCGATCTTGCATTTTCACGCGCCTTTACCATCCGCGGAGGAATTGTTTTGATACCGATTGGAGCATTCAATCAAAATCACGACGGCCCACGATGGAATTTTATCGATCGGCCCATAAGCGCAACACAAATTCTGCCGGCTACATGGAGTGCCACCGGAATTGGAGCTCTCGGAAAAATCTTTCTGAAGGGTATTGCTATCAGTTACGAAACATATTTAACAAATGGCCTGAACGAATCAATTGTTTCAAACAACCTACGTCGTACGTCGCTGCCTTCCTCAAAGGCTGATCCAACCAGGTTTGGCAATTCGTTCAATGGACGCATGATGCTGAGTGCGCGGAGCGCTATTAGCACTCCCAGACTAGGCGAACTGGGCCTTTCGTACGCAGGTGGTGTGTATTCGCAGACATCTGCAGATGGTCTGAACACAGGACCTGCTCTCTGGATGCATGCAGGAGCGGCCGACTATTCCATTGGTTCGTTTGATAACACATTTTATTCACGCGCTGAATTTTACCTCGTGAGTGTCGATCTCCCCGTCTTTATAGAACCGGTGTACGGCAAGCTGCAGGTTGGAGGGTATGCAGACTTCAATTACAGCATTTGGCGCGGCGCAGCGTTTGGCTTTTCCAAATCGTCGGTGTTTGTTGCCCTGCGACTAGAGTACGCCGACTTTCACGTTGATCCTTCCAGCACCGACGAAAGCGCGTCCGGCGATGCAACATGGTCAGGGACACTCGGGCTTGCATTTCATCCCGCAGCTGGTACAATTGTCAGGGCTAATTATCGAACAACGTGGATTACCGATGTACTTGGAAACATACCAGTCCGGCAGGCAGCAGTTCAGTTTGGAATAACAACATATTTCTAAATGTATAAGACTGCGCCAACACAAAAGTCACTCGACGAAATCCACGGCACCATCGACACCACCGTGCATACAACGTGGTGGAGGCGTTTGTTCAGCTTTCTGGGTCCGGCATATCTGATAAGCGTTGGCTATATGGATCCCGGCAACTGGGCCACTGATATAGCGGGTGGAAGCAAGTATGGCTACGCTCTCATATGGGTTCTTGTTCTTTCGAACCTCTCGGCAATCCTTCTGCAGAGTCTGTGTGCACGCCTGGGTATTGTGCGGCGCCTCGACCTGGCACAGGCATCTCGTATCGAGTACCCCCGTTTCATTAACCTGGTGCTGTACGGTCTTGCCGAAGTTGCAATCACGGCTACCGACCTGGCAGAAATACTTGGCATGGCAGTGGGATTGTACCTGCTATTCGATCTTCCGCTGTTATGGGGTGTGTTGATTACCTTTTTCGACACCATTCTGTTGTTCTGGTTGCTTGGTAAAGGGGTTCGAAGAATG
The DNA here is from genome assembly GCA_020050895.1 of bacterium. Lineage (GTDB taxonomy): Bacteria > Bacteroidota > Ignavibacteria > Kapaibacteriales > Kapaibacteriaceae > OLB6. The sequence continues at coordinate 1,971 of JAGVJW010000140.1, forward strand.
GAAGCAGTGATACTAACATTAATTAGCATCATTGGAGTTGCCTTCCTCGTGCAAATCATTCTTGCTAAACCCGATGCTGCTGGAATAGCAGGAGGGTTGTTTCCACACCTCCCTGACTCTGGCGCGTTGTACATTGCGATTGGCATCATTGGCGCTACGGTAATGCCGCATAATCTCTATCTGCACAGTGCACTCGTGCAAACGCGATCGACGTCGCGGAACGAACGTGGACTGCGCGATGCCATCAAGTTCAATGTTATAGATAGTTCAATTGCCCTTAATCTTGCCTTGTTTGTCAATGCAGCCATTCTCATTCTCGCAGCGTCCACATTTAACGTCCATGGCTTTCGAGAGGTAACCGACATCACCGATGCGCACACGCTGCTAGCCCCCTTACTTGGTTCTACATTGGCACCAATTCTGTTCGCCGTTGCATTGATTGCTGCCGGTCAGAGCTCTACCGTTACCGGCACGCTGGCGGGTCAGGTGGTAATGGAAGGATACCTAGGCCTTCGGTTGCGTCCGTGGGTGAGAAGAATCATCACGCGTGCTCTGGCCATCATCCCTGCAATTGTTGTTATAGCCCTTGCAGGCGATGGCGCCGTTGGTGAGCTATTGGTGCTGTCGCAGGTCATCCTTAGCCTTCAACTGGGGTTTGCGATTGTCCCACTAATACGATTTGTAAGCGACAAACGTCGAATGGGTGTTTTTGCTATCAAACTCTGGATCAAGATTTTGGCGTGGACAGTTGCCGTCGTCATCGTTGGTTTAAACGTTAACCTTATTTACGAAGAGCTAACGTCGTGGGCTTCATCCGGGAGCGCCCCGGCTATCGTAGTTGCTACAGTTTCTTCACTTGTATTCATCCTGGGCGGTACACTCTTATACATTACGTTTGCTCCGATCCGCGGCGGCACAGAGGCCGAAGCCGATACGCATGTTGCACCATCTGTAATCGAAATCGGCTCAGCATTGCAAACACAGCGAATTGGCGTGACAGTGGATTTCACAAAGGCAGACAGCAGAGCGATTTCCACGGCAATGAACATTGCAAGGAGCGGTGCAACACTCGTCATCATTCACGTAATCGAAACAACAACGGCTCGGATTTTTGGCAGGTCGGTTGATGATGCAGAGACAATTACGGATAGTACAAGACTCGATAATTACGTTTCACAGATAACGTCACAAGGCATTGCGTGCGAAGCACACCTCCGTCCCGGCGTTCCCAACAAAGCCATTGTCGATGCAGTTACGGAGCTGAACATCGATATGTTGGTAATGGCTTCTCACGGACATCGCGTTATAGGCGACCTCATTCGCGGAGCTACGATTGACCGCGTAAGACACAACGTATCGATACCTGTCCTTATCATCCCGCCAAGCACGTGAGCAATACAATTCATTCTAAGAATCGCTCCTTGGCAAGGTGGAATTCTTGATGTGAAAACACTTTCTCACAATATTGAGGATTACCTGAAAGCAATTTATTTGCTGACGCGTACTGATGCCGCTTCGACAAGCGACATTGCTTCGCAACTCGACGTGAGCCCTGCATCCGTAACGGGCATGCTTAAGAAGCTCGACGACGCAGGTCTCGTCCGCTATGAATCGTACAAGGGTGTTACGCTTACACATGCAGGCAGAAAGGTTGCCTTGGAAATCATTCGACATCACCGTCTCATTGAAACCTATCTAGCAGAGGCGCTCGGTTATAGGTGGGACCAGGTTCACGAAGAAGCGGAACGTCTTGAACATCACATTAGTGAAGACTTTGAAGACAGAATTGCAAAGATCCTGGGAGACCCGATGTACGACCCTCACGGCGATCCTATTCCCTCGAAAGAGGGGAAGATGCCTCCAGACGTATCTGACCGCCTCTCCGATGCCGACGTTAACGACAACGTAATTGTTCGCAGGGTTGCATCTCACGATAGTGAGCTGCTACGTCAGCTTGCCGATCAAGGCATCACACTGGGGACGCAGCTGAAAGTCGTACTGCGCAATGAGAACGAACACATGCTAACTGTTAAAGTTGGGCGTGCAACAATTGGATTGAAATTCAATTGGTGCGAAAACATTTTTATTCAACGATCTTAATGCCAAGAATACATCACATACGAAACCTGCGCGAAGAAGTCCTGGAAGTTCTTCGTACCAGCCCCCTATCTCTGCTCATCCTGGAAATATCGAAACGTTTGAGTATACGGTCTGACACCGATGAATACGAACATCTTCGCCAGATACTAGAAAAATTGACAAACGAAGGTACTGTTGTTAAGCTGCCAAGAAGAAGATATGCATTGGCGGAAACTCAACTCAGCGGACACGTTGGCATTCTTAAAATGTACCACGATTCAGCAACTGTTCGTGTTGCTGATGCCGATGTTCCCGTCATACACATACGCCGCGAGCACTTGCATACGGCATTCGATGGCGACACTGTTCTCGTGCAACCACATGCAGTGCGTGCAGGACATAAACTTCGCGGTGAAGTTGTGCAGGTTGTGGAACGTACCACGCATCTTGTTACCGGCACTCTCCATTTTGACGGCAGCTTTTTCTTCCTCATCCCGGACGATCCAAAGTATTACGTCGACTTTTTAGTTAACAGCAAAAACCTGAAGGGGGCAAAGCATAGCGATAAAGTAACGGGTACTCTTCTACGGTGGGATCAGGCAAATGCATCGCCGGAAGCTGTAATCGAAGAGGTGCTTGGACGCAGTGGACGCCCTGTAGTTGAATTTGCTGCCATCTATAAAGAATTCAGGTTGCCGAAGGCGTTTCCGCAAGAAGTTGAAGAAGAAGGTGCCAGGTGCCAGGTGCCAGGTGCCATGGTGTCAAGTGCCAAGAGCCAGGTGCCAGGTGTTATCGTGCCTGGAAGATTGTCATTGGTTGACGACGTTGTTGTAACTATCGACCCGGACGATGCTAAAGATTTTGATGATGCACTATCATTAAAATTACTTAGCAATGGTAATTGGGAACTCGGAGTTCACATTGCCGATGTATCGCATTACGTCACAGAGGGAAGCGCATTAGACAAAGAAGCGTTGAAGCGGGCAAACAGCACATATCTGGTTGACGGAGTTGTGCCCATGTTGCCTGAGCGCCTTTCCAACAACATTTGTTCTCTCGTTCCAAACGAAATCCGTCTCACGTTTTCAGTATTCATGGAGTTCACAAAACGCGGGGGCAGAAAATCATACCGTATCGAAGAGACCGTTATTAAGAGTAAACGACGGTTTACGTACGACGAGGTTCAGACCATCATCGACACTAACAAGGGTGATCATGCAGAGCTGATCCAGAACCTGCACATGCTAGCACGAGCACTGCATGCTGAGCGCATGCGTCACGGCGGAATAAGCTTCGAAACGCAAGAGATCAAGTTTGTTCTGGACGAAAACAAGATGCCCGTTCAGGCACTTGTAAAGACTGCAACAATGGCAACGTCACTTGTCGAGGAGTGCATGCTGGCAGCTAACCGCGCTGTTGCAGAACATATCGAGGCGCTAAAAAAATTATGGCGCGTTAAAGAACCCCCTCCAATTGTCTATCGTATCCACGAGGACCCCGATCAAAGCAAGCTTACTGATGCACTGTCAGTTATTCGAGCAATAGGTATCGACGCTCCTTCGGGCAAACTCAATCCCGCGCAAATAAACAATATTCTAAAACAGGCTAGCAATCTTCCACAAAAACCAATGGTGCATCAAATGTTGCTGCGCAGCATGGCAAAGGCTGTGTATGCTGAGCACAACGTTGGACACTACGGCCTTGGCTTTCATGCGTATACACATTTCACGTCACCCATTCGCCGTTATCCCGATCTATTCGTGCATCGTGCTTTGAAAGAATATGCTAAGGGGCAACCCAGAGAAAGCCGATGGAAGGAAATGCTGTCGAGAGCTTCAGAAGTCGCCGATCATTCATCCCAGATGGAGCGGCAAGCCATCGATGCAGAGCGAGCATCATCGAAACTTGCACAGGTAATACTTGCACGCGAGCACATGGGTGAGTCCTTCGAAGGCACCGTAACAGGTGTTACTGCATTCGGTGTGTTCCTACTCCTCGATTCCGTTATGTGCGAGGGATTACTGCACATCCGCGATCTGGCCGACGATTACTACATCTTTGATGAGCGCACGTATCGTCTCATCGGAAAGCGAAAGAAACGAATCATCCAATTCGGCACGCGCATTAAGGCACAGATTGTGAAAGCCAATGTTGAGAGGAGGATGATCGATCTGGCGCTAAACGTCGAATGAGGCGCATTGCATCCATTTAGTAATAGTTTTTGGATGAAGCCCCGCTGAGTAGCAATGCCGGCAAGTACATCTGTTATTCAACTAACTGATGTACAACAGATGTGCTTTCCGGGGGCGATACTGTTCAAACGTCGTTACGTAAATAATATTTATAATATTGATGTACATATAACATGCTAGCCGAAGCGAATACTTATCATACCCTTACATAACTTTCATACTCATTTCAGTAAATAAACGCCACCTTCACCTGATAATGCCACTGCTACAATATTTCCTTTGCTATCATGAATATTCGAAATATCCCAAATTGACGATACGATTCTTCCACTCTTCAAAATACTATTAATATTAAGCGTTGCCAAATTATCTAAACATAGAACTGCGAGGAAACCGGCACCCTTTACAAAACTGAACTCAGAAAATCCCCCGAGAATGATATGATGACCACAACCACACTGTTCCATAGCCCAAATACTAATGCCTGGTAGGAACCCAGAACTCCATTTTTGACCACCGTCATTCGATATCATAAGTCCACTCACTGTTTTTGTCGAATCAAATCCTGCCGTGATACAAAACACATCCGATGAATTCGCAATCGATCGATTAATACGGGGAATCTCAACATAGATTTCGTCGTTTGCTTTCCACACAATTCTGCTTCTTTGCTCTTCTAAATTAATTTTCATGATCATCCCAGACCGACTGGATGCAAGGATTTCCAAAGGTGCCTTATTCATCAACTCAATGGCACAAATCGACGATGTTACCTTTGTTTCGTATGATCTCCATGTATCCCCATTGTCATAGGACCATTCCACGGATCCGGTTGTAATATCCGACGCTATGAGTACGTGTTGCCCATAAACTTCACGTATAATTAGGGATTCTCCAGAATACCATAACAATCTATTCTTCTTTTGCAAAATAACTTTCCATGTCCTACCGCCGTTTATGCTTCGATAAATTCCTTGCATATTTAAACCAGCAACGAAAATAATTGCTGCCTCGGCCGGATGAAAAACAATATTGGTAATCCTACCGCCTTTAGCGTTTGAGTCAACAGTAATTACCTTTCGGTTTGTAGTGTTTTCAATATTCGTGACTTGAATTACCGCGTTCCAATTCGACCACCATATCTGACCCTGGACATGAGGTTTTACAGTAATACAGAATGCAGCTAATGAATCTAAAAGAAATGATGATGCAATGTTTAGATATTCACACATAGCTGGTATTCATATCCAATTCGGTAACCACAAAAAGACATTAGTACATAGCATTGTCCAACACAATAAAATGATACAATCGGAATAACATTTATTATCATACACTGTTCTAAATTACTCGACTATGACTATTACTGAATGAAAACATTTCCCATGCCCGGAAACTGTAACTAAATACATTCCCCTATTTTTTGATATTACGTATTTTGTCACATTCCCAGAGAAGTTCAATTGCTCTCGACTCACTATATTCCCCAGAACATCATACGTGGATACATAAGCATGAAGATTGTCGCACTCTTTAATAAGCAATGATACTTCTGAACCCGCTGCAGACGGATTTGGTATAACATACAATGCATCCAATGCAGGCAATTGGTCATCACTTTCCACGTGAGTCGCCAAATCACTAAGATCAATTAATTTTACCCCCATCGTTTCTGTTGCTATCAGTAACTTCTGTCCTAGCCAGCTCATTTGATAAATACGACCATATGTGGTACTGCTACTTCTATATAATGCTGTATCAACATTCCACAATACTCCAAATGATGTGCACCATAACCAACGATCATTGTATAGTGCTATACTGATAATATCGGGAATTGTCGACAGATCATCATTAAGTTTAACTATATTTTCCAGTGGATTCATCGAACCACCTATCACCGGTGGTGGTGATTGCCCGCCACCAATAACCTCATACCCCTTAAACAAACATCTGTTGCCATCAGATTGTGCCCCTCTGAGCGCTGAATTCCTGCCAAATAAATTGCCGTCGGCCCGAATCCATTCACCGTTCTCATATTTAAATAGGCCTCCTTTTGTGAAATAGTCCCGTGGTGAATTATTCCCGTCTGCCCATGCATAAATAATATTGTTTCTTCTAAAAACTCCACCAATATTAAGACTGACTGAATCGGAGTTATAATCATATTTAGGCCACCCGATCAATGTTAATGTATCCAACGCTTGACCGCTATTATCGTATCTTTTTATATTAGATAAAGTGGCAACGAGATACTCACTGTCTCCAATCGAACAAGATTGAACAATATACGCCGAAGGCTCGGTAGTGAAGAGTGTGTCAATATCACGATCCGTAATTTTGATGATTATTGATCCAATATTGCTTAATATATAATCATCGTGAATCGAATAAACATCTTGATTAACTTTAACTATTGTCTTCTGTTTTTCAAGCGAGAGTAAATCCACATTCCCAAATGTATCAATTTTAAACCACCCATGTCTATATACATATAAAAGTGAGAACTTACGGCACCATATCTGCGAGGTCACAAACGGAAGCTCACGATCAACACGTAGATCTTTACGTTCGCTTGAACCATTCTTAATTATAAAGTTTGCTCCACCTCCAAACACGATTAGGTCCATTGATCCCTTTGTAGAACATTTTACCACAGATGGTTCATAGCTGTCGCCTATGGGTAATGTAACAGGCCACGGATCAATAACAGTGTCCTTCAATATTTGTATGATATTATCGAACTCTTTAGCAGTTCTTGTTTGAACGAGAATTGAATCGCCATTCAATAGGTCGATATTAATGCATCCATAAGAATTCGGAATGAGATACTTTAGAATGTTGTGGATGAGCTGAAAACGACGCCTTGGTTACAAAACAAAAAAGGCGTAACCTGTGGTTGAAATTTCGTTTTTACAAACAT
>JAGVJW010000198.1 GCA_020050895.1 bacterium
AAGCCTGTCTATGGCTGCGATTACCTCTGCGCGTGCCGTCGATCGGATATGCTCAAGTCTTGCCTGATATTCCTGAATGCGGACATCAGCCGCTTCCGTTGAATATTGTTTGCGATCTGTTGTAGGTAGGGGAACGGTCAGAGATAGCGCCAGGTAGTCACGAGCATAATTACCTTGCTTGTCATAGATCACACCGAGTGAAGGATTAGGAATAGCCTTTCTGTGCTCAGCCATACTCTCTGCCTCTGCAGCATGCAATGCAAGCAACGCACTCTGAACATCGGCTCGTTTCGAAATTGAGCGTTCAACCAGGACCTCGATGTCCGCCGTAATAAGTGCCGATAAACCGGTCGTATCGGTTCCTGCATCGCCTGCCACCAGATATCCCGTCATCCCGGTTGCTATCTGCAACATCGATCGGGCAGTATGCATAACATTTTTAACGTCGGTGCGCAAGGCGTTGATTGCGTAGTATGTAGCCTTTATTCGCAGTGCGTCTCTAAGCGAAACGTTACCCCTAGCAAGCTGCTCGTTGATCCCGTCTATCAGCGATTTTAACAACACCAGTTGATTCGACAGCGACACAAATGATTGCTGACCGTACAACAGCACCACATAGGATTGAAGTGCATTAAATACTAATTCGCGTTCGTGTTGCTGAACATCGTCCTCTACCGATTGCGCTCGTAGCTCACCAGCATTGCGCATTGCATTACGCGCGCCTGATAACGGAAAATTTTGTTGTAGGGATATATAGTATTGACCATTCTCCCCATAATCGAACCACATATTCCTTCCGCCTGCGTACACAGGAAGTTCAACATTTAACTGTGGATTGTCGTACAGGCTAAGCTGTTTTGAATCGGAATACAAGGCTTTGGCTTCATATCGTTCTGCCAGTAGCAGGTTGTTTCTGGAGAGTACCGCAGAACGAACATCAGTAAATGATACGCTTGTTGTATCGAATGCAGGGACCGAGATTATGCCGCCCAGCGTTGCCAGCAAAACCGATAGAATTGCCATACCGCAACCTGCAAGAAAAAAAATAAAAAAGGCTTTAAGTCAACCTTAATATTTGCTTAAGGCTTCTAATAATGCATCACGTGTTTCATGCTATTCTTGCCGTGCAGGAATTGCCAATTCAAATATGTTTTCGTCAAGAGAAGTGTGCGAATAAGAAATATTACCGCGATGCACCTCTGCTATTCGGCGAACAATTGCAAGTCCAAGCCCTCTTCCACGAATTGATTGGGCAGGCGCGAAGCGAACAAATGGCTTAAAGATGAGCTCACTGTACGAGTCAGGAATCGATTGCCCCTTCGTGATAATTCTAAACCTAACGTAATACTGATCCGAGATAAGTGTGCAATGAACGTTACCATCATCGGCATACTTAGTGCCGTTTTCCGTAAGATTGCTGATTGCAGTTCGAAGCAATGGAGAAATGCCGATAACTTCGAACGGAAACATAGTATTATCTGCAACATCGAGATCGATGGAGAGGTGAGTCTCGGGGTGCGATACCGACGTTATTTCAGCAACATCAAACAATACATCATCCATCCGCACAGCCGACATCGAACGCATTGGATTCATGGAGTCGAGTCCGGCAAGCAATAGCAACGATGTAAGAAGATCCGTTAACCGTTCATTTATTTCCGATATTTCTGCCGTCGCCTGCTGATATTCTTCAACACTGTGATTGCCGGATCGAATTCTATCAATTATTGCCTGTACAACCGTTACAGGAGTATTGAGTTCATGAGATGCATAGTGAACGAAATTCGACTGAAATTCAAATGCTGCTGTTAACCTGTCGAGTGTTTCGTTAAATGAAATTGCAATCGAAGATATTTCGTCTCCTCTCTCAGGTACCTCCAACCGACGATATAAGTCATCCGGTCCAATCTTCGAAATGTCCGCACTGAGGTTTGTTATGGGGCGAAGAGTTCGCGAGACAAATACGCGGCTCGAAACAAGCATAATAGCAATACCGGCAGCGAACGAAATGGATAGAGCCGTTGCCAGGTGATCGATCATACGAAGGCCAGTAATGTCGAGTGCAGATGCCAGGGCAACGTAATCCTGACCATCATGACGATAATTCAAACCCAGTTCTTCCCGGTCACCATCGATAGATTTCCATCTGCCTTTTTTTTTGATACGCCGTAGTAAATCAGGCGAATACGAAATTGAAGAATCATTGATGCTACTGTAAACGATCTGACCGTCGTTGTTAAAAATGACAACTTTCTCGTCGAACATTGCATCGATTGTTTTCTCATCGAGTGTTCGTACTAGATTGTGATCTTTCGTCTGAACTTCAAAGAGAAGGCGCGTCGTCATTATTATTCGAGACTCCAATAGTTCATAGAATACATCTTCTCTGTATTCCTTGTATATGAAGAATATGGAGAGCAACGAACCAAGCAGAATGAGTGTAAACATCCCGATGTACATAAGGTACAGGCGTCTGCGTAGCGTCATGGTTCTTTCTCAGCGATACAATATCCGAACCCTGGCTTTGTATGAATTAACTTTACACCAAATGGTTTATCGATTTTGTTGCGAAGCAGCGAAACATAAACCTCAATTGTATTAGTGCCTGTATCGAAACCAACATTCCACACGCGTCGAGCAAGTTCTGTTTTCGAAAATATTTTCCCAGGTTGTTCAATCAATACAGACAATAACGAGAATTCCTTCGGAGTAAGGCTAATTCTTTTTCCGCCACGAATCACATTCTTCGTGCGATAATCAATTTCTAAATCCGCGATGTGTACGGTTTGCACTTCGTCCGGTTGACGATAATGCCTCTTTAAAAACACCGTAACCTTCGCAAGTAACTCAACTCCATGAAATGGCTTAGAAATGAAATCATCGGCACCATAATCAAAGGCTAGCATCTTACTATCCAAATCACTAAATGCGGTCAGCACGATTATAGGCACATTCGAATCCCTGCTACGAATCCGTTTGCATAATTCAATGCCCCCTACCGACGGCAGTTGCAAATCGAGTAGAATAATGTCATACGAATTATGCATCGTAACATCGTCTGCCACTGCGCCATCGTGAACCACATTGCACTCCACACCAACAGAAGAAAGTAAGCTGCGCAGGTGCTCAGCAAGGGTTGTTTCGTCCTCTATAATTAATGCAGTCTTAGACATCACCTAGTAATCATCAATATTCTGCGCAAGTTTAGCAGCATACTGAGCCTTTGTATATTTTCTTTGAAGGTGTTGGTATGTCATCTTATTTACTATATCATGATCTGCATGGAAGACTTGCAGGACGTTTTGAACTCATTCGAGCAATGCAATCGTTGTATGGGCGATATAAAGAAAGATTTAAAACGGAATTTAGCAACGTATGCCAATAATGGTAGGTACCCTTAGTCAGCCAATTTTGCGAATATGTAGCATGGTTGGATGCATACTTGAATGACAGCATTGTGGAGCCCTTCTCGTCAAAAGACATTTTACATGTTCACCGAATCGGCCAACCAGAATTGCCGCGTAGGATGAGAATCACTGGTGCACTGACGTCTTTGTGAGTCGTTTCTTATACAAAGCAGCCTGGACTACATTGCAACGCAGGGCATCCTATCCAGTAAGAACATCTTGCGGATTTGTTAGGCTGAGATTTATCGATACGATGAGGCAGTAGCGTGTGATAACTAATGGGGCAGTAGAAATAATATGCGTGAGAACGTATCGAGTCCAGTGGCATGGATTGGTCTGATATAGATAACAAGTTGCACAGAGCGAGCGGTACCACGCAACGTTCTACGCCGCGTCATGTGATCATGCAAAGAGACAATTTTTTCTTATCAGAGCGATAGGACGAACGGCATTCTCCATCAGGTTATTATTCATCTCGCGTGTTCAGTCGAAGAGATAGACCATGAAGTCATCCCAACAGGCTAGCCACAGCGCTTTGCCCATAGGAGAGTCCGCCGTCACGCACTTCACGCTATACAGCATAGAGTTGTTGAATCAGATTCATCGCTGCCGAGGCTCGCCCACGGTCGTAATCCAACGCTTTCTCGAATTTCCTGAGTGTATGGGTCCAGCAGTAAAGGCCGATGACGCCGTCGCGCGCTTTTTGAGCGTAATACGCCTGATAGTCGTCGGTCTGCAGATACCTGACCGCTGTAGGTGTCGAGCAACTCCCGGCAATAGATCTTCCCGCGTCCTTTCTGATACTCAAAGTAGACAATCCGCAGCACGGGTGCATGGTATCCCCACAGAAACCCAATGTGTGTTGTTCCTTGTTTTGTTTTGTCCTGTACAGCCGGCCCGTTTTAACCAACCTGCAGATAGGATGCCTGCATCACCTCCACACGCAGCGCAGAATGCAGCGGCCGCAGGTGTTCTGCCGTCAGGCGCCGCCAGGATTCGACGGCTAATGACGGGATATCAACGTCCAGCATGGCGAAGCACTTCATTTGACGGTCAATCGGCACATGATGCACATGCGTGTTGATGGTAATGGTCGTCAGCAGATCAGCGCCTGCTTTTTATTTGTCAATGCAACGCAACGGCAGGCTGGCGATCACGATACGATGCGATCCGTCTTCCTGCTGGACCACCATGCCGCGTATCCGTAATACCCGGCATCGCCAAGACGAAGATTTTCTCCCATCTTCATGCCGGGTATTACGGATACCCGGCATCGCGTAACACTGAAATTCTCAAAAGAAACAAGCCCCTTGCAAGTATTTTATTTACAAGGGGCTTAGTATAAATTTATGTGGTCAGGGAGGGAATTGAATAGCATAGTCCTCTATGCAACTTGATGAAACTAACCTGTTGTTGTATCAGCATGATATAGCGTATGTTAGCGCAGAGTTGTTCCGATCTGTTGCGATAAATGCCGTTTGGTGTTCGCGCAGAATGTCCCCCAGAATGTCCCCCCGTTTATCACGGTATGTCAAGAATTCGCTTCTATCCTAAGTCCATGAATGCCAAGAGGGCATCCATTCAGATCGTAGTTCGGGCAGGTGACGGGGGCAAGGTATCGATCAAGTTGGGTACTGGGCTGATGGTCGACCATCCGGGCAAGAACTGGGACGTGACCCGAGACCGTGTGAAGCCATCGTACCGATTGGCTCAGCCGATCAACACCCGCCTGTCCGAGATCCATGGTGAAGCACAACGGCTCTTCATGCATGCCGTCACAACGCTGAAGATCGATCCGTTCTCCTACGTCAAAGATGAACTCCCTAAGACAGGTCTCCTTGGTGCAGGACGCCCTTCTAAGTCCATTGATGCGCCACCAGCGGCTCCACCTGTCCTGCTTCTTGAGGTGTTTGACCGGTTCTGCGATTCCAAACGCGGTGAGTACGCGGAGGCTACGCTCAAGTCCTATGGGACCACACGGATGCATCTGGCAGACTTCCAGGCAAAACGCGGCGTTCCATCGTTTGCCAACGGCGTCAATGCCGAATGGGTTGACGCCTTCCGCAAGTACCTTCGCAAACGAGGCCTCACAGACAACTCCTTACGCAGGAGTCTCAAGATCTTGAAGACCTGCCTTAAGTGGGCTGACGAACGTGGTCACATCACCGACACGTCATACATCCGCGCCATCAAACTCGGCAATGAGAAGGAATCCGTCGCCGTAGCTCTAACCAAGGAGCAGCTCGAACGTATCGAGCAGATAGATCTCTCGGTACGACCCGGTCTTGACCGAATACGCTGGTGGTTCATCTCACAATGCTGCACCGGCGTCCGCTTCGCCGATTTACACAAGGTCGCAGCGATCAATGTGCGCGATGGCTTCCTACCTATCCAACCGAAGAAGACAAAGGATCAATTTGTGAAGCTCCCAATCTCTCCTCTACTCAGCCGAGCATTCGAGCGGCTTGGTGATCGACAACTGGATTTCACTGCACAACACTACAACCGGATGCTTAAAGAACTCGGTCGCTTGCTGGAGTTCTCAGAGACCACACATCATGTCACGTTCAAGGGAGGCAAAAGGATCGAGAACACGGTTCCAATGCATGATCTTTTATCATCCCACACGGCAAGGCGAACGTTTATCACGATTTTGCTGCGTGCAGGATATCCACAGGAGCTCGTTATGAAACTATCTGGACACCGTGATGTTCGGAGCTTCATGAAATATGTGAAGATGACAGAAAGGGATGCAACCGAGGCAATGCAGAATGTCTTCAATTAGACACACCATTTCTGGACATACCAGTGTTTTTAGTACATGGCTGTGTCGTACAGTGATTGATCTACGTCGAGTTGGCAGGGAAGCAATTACGGAATATTTAGCACCTTTCGAGCAGTTGCACGAAGACCATCGTATTTAGCACGAACGTCGTCAAGAAGTTGGTTTAGTTCCGTTCTTGTTGATTGATAGAGGTTTACTCGAGCAGGGTCATCGCTGTACAACCATTCTTCTGGCAGGGATACTATACCCTGCATCCCACGAACAGGAAAGATGTTTGTCGATGCGAGTTCTTGTAGTATTCGAACACTCTCGGTTAGAGCTGCCGCCCTTTCTTCAATGGCATCATTGAGGAAGACCAGTTCACTGTTACTTCGGTGGTATCGAAAGCCATAAAGCCGAATTGGAATGTCAGATTCAATATTGCTTGCAAAGTCGCCATTCCTAACGAACTTCATTACGTCGCTTACAAAGTACTCCTGAGTAATGATCTTATACGTTTCAATATCTGACTCTCGTTTCTCCTGTCGAGCTATCATGGCCTTGTTAAATGATATCTCCTGCGCGATGTATGTTCCTAACGCGCCCAGCATTACTAGAAGCAGTTTGACATCAGGTGCGTTAATATCGATGGCCAGAGCACATACGAGCATGGCGCCGATTGCAATGAATCGCGATGTAACCTTCAACATAGTAAAGACTCCATGTATAGATTGGTAGCTTTGGTTCGACTACGTTCTAATGTAGGGCAGCGAAGAGGAATTGAAGTTTATGTGGCCGAGTACCTCATTACCAAGATGTTGAGCGACAAACATCTTCCACCCTTCATCATTGTCTGACTGAAACCGGGATGTAGGACCCGACCACAGTTCGCTAACTGGTAAAGGTTCGTCTTTCCCAAAGTTGTTTAGCTCCAAGTATGGTCGTGGGCGTCGACCGGTAACGTCCACCATAGGAGATGTCTTGAGTGCTTTTGCATAAATGAACAGGCGCCATTCATTTTCTGTCTTATAGCATTCGTGTTTGGTTGACACAATGCGTTTATAACACTTCTCTGCAAGCGGCCATATTTCTACGCCACCATCTATTGCGACGTCAATGAGCTTTCGAAAGTAGCGTTGGGCGGAATCTTTGCCATAGTACACTTTGCTCAGTTGAAGCTTTGCTCTACCTCCACCAGGTTTCTTAAAGTGAAGTCCCTCAAGAGCTTCGCGCTGGAAGCCAACACATACCCCAGACGCATCATCAGCATATGAACGCCACTGAGTCAAA
>JAGVJW010000217.1 GCA_020050895.1 bacterium
CACTGAGGTACTTCCGCTCGGCTCTACGCTGAGATGCAATCGTTTTCAGAAAGAGCGGACCGAACTGGAAGTCTGCTCGGATACCAAACAGCGTCTGTCCACCGCCAATAAGGGCACTCTCCGTATTCAGATTTACATTACCAAACTCGACACGCTTAATAATATCATCGTCGTAACCCTCGTAGCCCACCTTAAACTTATTGTTGAATTCGAACTTGTTCAAAGTATTCCAGTCCACATTAAACCGGAACTTGTCGCCAATTCGCGCGTTGACGTTTACCTGGATGTTCTGACTAAATATCGGCGACGATTGAGATTGTCCATAAACTGATGCTGTACCAAGGTTCTGTGTATCCCATCGCCATCCAGCCCTGACGTTTACCTCACCATTGACGTTGATGGAAATCTCAGGCTTACCAAAAATTCCAAACAAAGCGTTGGGTGGCAATGGGATTTTCAGATTTGTAGCCTGATCGAGCAGCTTTAACAGCTCGGATTGCGATAGTGGCTTCTTCAACTCATATTTATTCAACGAGCTGTCGCGAATATCTCCCATTAATTCGCTCCGACGAAGCGAAAGATATTGATCAAATACTATATCGTAAGGCACGCCAACATCAAGGCCCAGCATGGACTCTTTTAGGCGAACACTTCGCAGCAATGAGTCTATCTGACCTGAGGTTATAATACCGCCCGGAGCGGGTAGCAACTGATCCGGACGCTGTGAAGGTGAATAGTAACGTCGGTTTATTCTCGATTTGGGATATATCGTTGGAAGGTCTGTATTTGTAGGATCGCCAAAGTCCAGCTTCGTTGTATCCACACTGTCTTTGACTGCCTTCAAATACGACAAATACACAGCAGCATCGACCGCTGTAGCCGATACAACTAGTGTTACAACAAAAAAGATGGCAACGCGAACTGCCGACATCCAGGCTTACCTATTCAAACAACGTACCGAAGTCGGCTAATAAATCCACCTCAGTATTTATTTAGTGATAAGGGGCAAAGATAGCGTGAACGTACTTTTGTGGTACGAAACACACCACAACATTAGTGTATAACGCATGAAATTTCGTTACTTTCTTCTGCCTGCATCCATATTGTTAACACTCGCCGGCAAGGCACAGGACTTTCATGCCTATTCTAAACTTGGTTCGCCTCAGATCAGCCGTCTGCTTTCAACAGAAACACGAACGGTTATTGACCTATCGGGTCAGTGGCAACATATCGACGGCGATAAGTCCACAGGCAGCATAACCATCCCCTCTTCCTGGGACGGCCCAACATCGATAACCGTTCGAAAATCAATTAAAATCGATGCTCAAACCCTCCGATCGCGGGCATGGAGTATTCAGTTTTTCGGCACGTCGGATGAAGTCGAGCTGAAGATCAACGGCAGAGTTGGGCTACGGCATCCCGGTGGGTCAGCCCCCTTCATCATCAATATCCCGGAAAGAGTTCTAACAGGTGGCACTAACACGATTGAAATTACGGTTGCATCAACCAGCAGACTTACGGAGTTGGTTGGTATGTTCCAACGTTCTGCACGGCAGGCCCATGTGGGAATCTTGCGCGAAGTCTTCCTGGTTGGCACACCACATGTATGGACGTCCGACATAAGGGTAACGCAAAACGTTAACCGCGGAGCATCGGCTGCACAGTTGCATTGTTTAGCAACAATATCGGGCGCCGAAGTAGATCGTGTTTCGGGATCGGAAAATTCCGATGATGCCATGCGGCACGGAAGTGTTGGCGTCACCGTCGAGGCAATTCTTTCAAAGGAATCAAATGGCGAAGTCGTTGTACGCTCGGCACCTGTATCATTCAACGTCGAGCGCGCCCGTTCACACACAGCTACGTTTGATCTGGCTGTGTCTTCACCAATGCTGTGGACGCCTGATCAGCCCAATCTGTACACACTAACCTGCAGAGTACTGCTCAATGGAACGGTTGTTGATGTAACGACGACGACGATCGGCATTCGTTCTGTCCGGGTTGGTACTACTCCGGGCGGACGCAGGCTGCTTCTTAACGATTCCGTTGTGTTTATCAATGGTGTAACGTGTATCGACGAGTATCCGCTCGTAGGTCCTTCTATGTCGTTCCGTCAAATGGAATTCGATGTAGCCCAACTAAAAACTCTTGGAGTAAACCTCGTACGATTTCTGCATGGATCGCCACACCCCTACATGCTGCATCTGTGCGACAAGTACGGAATAATGGTAATGGCAGAACTCGAAGCGGCCGACATACCGCGATCTCTGTTAGATGAGGATGAAATCATCGCTCGCATCCGAAACCGATCGAACTTGCTGGCAGCCTATATAGGCACACATCCATCCGTGATTGCCTGCGGCCTGAGTGATGGCTTGCAGGAGAATACAGCTGAAACAAACGCATTTCATGCCGATGTTGCGCGGCTGATACGTCAGCGAGTATCTACATTGATCTACAAGGTTGTGCAGAGTTCAGACGTCGACGCTATCAGCGAAGGCGGCTTCGACATTATCGTACTCTCGGCACATACACTAGCGCACCGCCGCAACCTCAGTCAGGTCCTCCAAAGGTCGTCTCGTATCATCCGGACGGCTGCCATACTTACGTCGGTAGGTTCGCTGGTATCGCCTTCGAACATGAACGGCTACAGCGATCCCCTGTCAAACGAAGCACAGGCCGTTTCCATTCGCGATGGATACCGCACCTCTCAGCAGGCAGGCATTGCAGGCTGTATTATTCATGCATACAATGATTATCGTTTGGAATTTCCCACCATGTTGGTAGACCAGCCGATGCCCTATACCTGTAGCTATGGGTTGGTTGATGAATGGCGTCAGCCACGAGCAGCATATGCAATGCTTAAAGCACTCATCAACGATGAAAAGGAACCGTTGCTGCAGGCACGGGAATTTGACGACAGTACTCCGTTGATATTCATATCAACAGGTATCATTCTAGCTCTCATTCTTTCCTTGATGGCAAACAGATCGCGAAGGTTCAGAGAGTATTTTCTTCGTTCCATATTACGACCGTATAATTTTTATGCCGACATCAGAGATCAGCGCATTCTTTCTTACGGTCAGAGCATCATCTTGTCTGTTGTTATTTCGTGCAGCGTTGGCCTTGTATGTGGCGCACTGCTCTACTTTATGCGAACCAACCCTTCCATCGAATATTTGCTTCACCTGTTTTTTCCATCGGACGTTGTTTACGGAATTGTTCGATATATGGCATGGCGGCCGGGGATTTCTGTTGCAATTTTTTCGGTGTGCACATTCCTCAGCATGAACGGACTTGCAGTTTTGTTGCGTATTGGCGGCGTGTTTGCAAAGGGCAGAATCTTGCTCCACGATACCGTAACAATCGTTGCTTGGTCTGCCATTCCAATGCTGATATTGCTTCCCATTGGCGTTGCCATGTACCAGGTGCTTAGCACAGATGCCATGACGCTGTGGATACCTGTGATCATTGGCTTAATGTTTATCTGGAGTTTTTTGCGCGTTCTCAGAGCAACCTCTGTTGTGTTCGATATGCCATCTCTGCTCGTGTACAGTGTTGGATTTGCATTTGTTATTTCGGTGGCAGCTGTCCTCATCGCATTATGGGCTTTGAACTATGAAGGGTTTCATTTCCTGCAGTATTATAATTCAGTAGTCACATCGTAATCACAATGTCTTCGTTGTACATCCCATCTGGCGAACGTGAACTAACTGAGCGGGAACGAACCATATTACAGGCTATCGTTCAGCTATTTGTACTGCATGCAAATCCGGTGGGCTCGCGCATCATTTCAAAATACTTGGAAAGGAATATGCGGCTCAGCGCTGCGAGCGTCAGGAACATTATGGCCGACCTCGAAGCTTCGGGCTACATTACACACCCTCATACATCTGCTGGAAGAATGCCAACGGATAAGGGGTACCGCATGTATGTGGATGCTCTGATGGAACTCGACAAATTTCCCATCGAAGAACACCAGATCTATGGCGCACTTGCTATGAGTTCGCGTGAAAATGTGTAGCGGGATGCGTCGAAGATTTTGGGAACGCTCTCGCACCACCTTGCAATTGTAAAACTTCCGCAGTTCAACGACATTCTTGTCAATCGCGTGGAGATGTTCCCGCTTTCCTCGGATAGGGTGCTAATTGTTGTCGCGCTTGAATCCGATATTGTGCGAACCGTGACCGTCGAATCAACCCACGTCCCCGATGCCAACACTATCCATGATGTAACGCGATATATCAATGAGAGACTCTCTGGCAAGTCTCTTCGATCGCTGCCGGAGATATTTCCTGAGATCCGTGCCGAGCTAGACGAAGCCCCCTCCCTTGTTCGTCTTTTCGTCGAACACGTCGAGCGGTTGCCATCTGTATCAACTGGCGCAACTGTTCACGTTGCCGGTGTCCCGCAGCTTCTGGCACAGCCGGAGTTCGATAATCCAGAACGAATGCGGAGTGTAATTGAGCTGATGGAAAACGAAGAAGTCATCATCCACCTGATTGATAATGCTGGCAGCGATGAAGGGGTCTCGGTTAAAATTGGCAATGAACTTGAGCATGACGAATTGCAGCAGTATAGTCTTGTTGCTACAACGTATCGCATTGGTTCCACTCGGGGTTCGATTGGAGTGATCGGACCTAAACGAATGCAGTACAGCAGAATGATGTCGTTGGTACAACTTGTTTCCAACGCACTGAGTTCAACACTTAAACAGGAATAAAGAAATGAATGAACCCATTAACGAACAGATGAATGAACAGATGAGCGAACAAGAAATAGAACCTTCGGAGGGATCGGATCCCGTTAAGGCAGAAACAATTGAATCACTGCGTGCCGATGTTGAACAATGGCGCGAGCTGGCACAACGCAAGGCTGCGGAGGCAGAGAATGTCCGACGTCGCTCGCTACAGGAAAAACAAACGTACATGAGGTATGCCTCCGAGCACCTGATTACACGACTGATTCCCGTGCTCGACGATCTGCATGCTGCTGTGGAGGCCTCGAAAGCGGCTGTTGAAACCGATTCCCTACGCACTGGCATTGCAATGATTTACGCCAAGGCAAAGAAGATTTTCGAAGATGCCGGTGTGAGCATTATCGAAGGGGGCGAAGGAGAACCATTCAACGTTGATATCCACGAAGCACTCATGCACATGCCTTCGGAAATGCCCGAAGGAGTTGTTGTTCAAGTTGTTCAACGTGGCTATTC
>JAGVJW010000266.1 GCA_020050895.1 bacterium
ACATTTCCGTTCGAACCGGAAATGTTCTCTCGAATATTTTTGGTTTTTGTATGCTCAGCCATTCACACAAAGATCAGAATAATTCCTGTTGTTCGGGGGAACCCTCGGTGTCGAAGCGGACAATTTCCTCTGCCTTGGAAAATGTTTCGGAGAGATTACCATTTACTATAACGTAATCGAAACTCTTCACGTGGCCCATCTCCATTTCGGCACGTGCAAGACGCACTGCAATTTGCGCGTTAGTGTCCGTATGCCTATTGTGTAATCGCTTGGAAAGCGTTTCCATATCGGGCGGTGCTATGAATATTAGCACTGTGTCGTCTGGGAATTCGTGGCGCAGCGAGAGGGCCCCTTTCACGTCGACGTCGAAGACGATAAAGTCGCCGCGGCTAATAGCTTCCTGCACCACGCTTCGCAGCGTGCCGTAGTAATTGCCGAAAATTTCTTCGTATTCAATCAGATCGCCGTTTTCTATACGCTCTTTGAATTCTTCGCGTGTAAGGAAAAAATAATCTTTACCATGTATTTCGGATTGCCGTTTCTCCCTTGTTGTTGCCGAAACGCTGAACTTGAGAAAAGGGAACGTCTCGAGCAAGTGTCGGGCAACAGTTGTCTTCCCTGCTCCACTTGGCGCACTCAGAACAATGAGCTGACGCTTCATTCTATATTCTGCACTTGTTCACGAATACGTTCTAGCTCTTCCTTCATACCCACAACAAATCGTGCTATCGTTGCATCGTTACTCTTTGAACCAATCGTGTTGACTTCCCGATTCATTTCCTGCATCTGAAAATTGAGCTTTCTTCCAACTGCCCCACCTGTTTGCATGTCTTCTCGAAAGTGTTTGAGGTGACTTCGCAACCGCACACTCTCTTCGGAGATATCCAGCTTGTCGGCCAGTAACACAATCTCGAGGTGTAGCCTTTGTTCATCAATACCTTCATCGGCTATCACCTGACGAACTCGTTCACGCAGACGTTCGCGTTCCAGTGGAATGCGCTCTGCCGAGAGGTGTTCGACCTGTACCAATGCCTCTGCTATTGCATCGAGCCGCGCAGAGAGATCGCGCGAAATTTCAGCCCCCTCCCTAATTCGCATTTCATCGAGTGCATCAAGAGCGGAAATCATTGCTGGCTGCAGTTCTAACCAGGCGTCTGGACCCTGACTGGAAGAAACCGTACCTTCAAAAATTTGTGGAAATAGTGCTATCTGATCTATCGACACTTCGCCAGCAAGGTGAAACTCTTCCTTTATCCGCTGCAGAGCATCGATGTATCCTTTGGCCAGACTGGTATCTATTCGCAGCGATGACTCACCGCCAAGGTCTTCACATCGCACCATCACGTTCACGGTTCCCCTGTCTACCCTGCCGTGAATCAATTCTCGAATCTGAACTTCTTTATCTGACCACTCTTTTGGCAGCCTGGCTGTGAAGTCGAGAAATCGTCCATTAACGCATCGTATCTCAATGGTACACCGTGCATTGCCGATCGTCAGCTCGCTTCTGCCATATCCCGTCATGCTCTTTAACATTCACACACAAAAAAAAGGTGATGGAAGGGGGCAAAGATAGCACGGCTATCTTTGCTCTATGAAGGCTCATGTTATCATAGGATTTGTCTGCTGTCTTATGGTGGCTGGATGCGCTGCCAAATACAGCCCTCAGGTGCGCAGTCAGAAGGCTATCAGAGTGAGCGATCCCATCGTCACGATGAAGGCAGTGCGCCTGAGTGATTCCACTGTACGGCTAAGTTTTGTTGGACCGCCGATGCTCCGATCGGAAGGACGTGCTATTCGCTATGTGGAAGTTGCCGTGGGTTCCACGAAAGAGTCAATGGTTGACACGCTTCCATTCCATACAATGGTTGTGGGGTCGCCGGAAGCAAACACTATCCAGAATATTATCGGCGACGTTACGTGGGACACCAAGGCTGCAAAGCAGTCCACATCATGCTGGGTAGACGTTGGAGTTGTAACTGCAAAGGAGCATCTGATTTTTCTTCAACACCTTGAATATGAAGATGTACTTCCGATGGAGCTTACACCTTTCACAAACGCTGTTTCGGACACAATGATTGAAGTGGGTGTGATGGCACGAAGAATTTTTGTTCCGCCAGGCGAATATCTCCCATCATCTGAGAATTTTCGCGTTGTGATTTCCGATGGTAAGGGGCGTGTTGTTTTCCGTTCAGATTACGGTGCATCGTTCCTAACATTAATTACTACCGTCGAACCGCAGACGCCGAACCAGGTTCAACGATACGCCATACCATGGAATGGGCGTGATTTGGAAGGTGCGACGGTTCCCGACGGCACGTACCGGGCCGACGTTATCATTCCGGCGAACCCCAAACCATACGTAGCCTTCATCGAGGTTCCGTGGCCACCCAAGTAAACGATGAAGTTTTTATGCGTCATGCGCTCGGGCTGGCGCTTAAGGGTACCGGTACAACAAGTCCCAATCCTCGCGTTGGCTGCGTTATTACTTCAGGATCGGCAATCATTGCCGAAGGCTGGCATCAACGATACGGCGAAGCGCATGCTGAGGTAAATGCGTTACGCAACGTTAAGGGCGAGATTCCAACCGATGCAGTAATGTATGTTACTCTCGAGCCATGTTCTCATCACAGCAAAACTTCCCCGTGCGTAGATGCCATCATTGCAGCCGGAATTAAGACCGTTGTCGTTGGGATGATTGATCCATATCCGCAAGTAAACGGGAAAGGTATTGAAAGACTTAATGCCTTCGGCATCAATACTCGCCTTGGCATTCTCGAACATGAATGCCGATGGATAAATCGGTTTTTTATAAAACATGTTACTACTAGTCTGCCATACGTTATCGTAAAGCTGGCGCAGTCGCTCGATGGTTTCATCGCCCCCTCCAATCAGCAGCGTCTTGAACTCACAGGTGATGAAACACGCAAGATTGTGCACCGGCTCCGAAGCGAGGTCGATGCTGTTATGATTGGTGTTGGTACCGTTATTGCCGACAACCCACAATTAACTGTGAGAGACGTGAGCGGCAGAGACCCACTGCGCATCGTATTGGATCCGTGGGCTGACGTGCCATTATCAAGCCACTTTGTACAGCATGCTCAGGACATCCGAACGCTCGTAGTTACAAGCACATCGGCACAGATGGAAAAGACGTCGGCGTTGGAGCGAGCCGGAGTTGAAATTCTCCGCTTCGAGGATACAGACGGAGTACTTGATCTGGAAGCCGTGCTTGCTTACCTTTCTTCGTACGGTCCAAGACCTGTCAGTTCAATTATGTGCGAAGGCGGACCTAGCTTGGCAACGTCGTTGCTAAATGCTAACATTGTTGATGAACTCCGTTTGCATACATCGCCCAATCAACTGTACGAAGGTATACGCATTGATGACGCCGGAGTAGGTCTGCAGTGGAAGTTGCATGATGTTCAGCAAGCGGGCACCGACGTTCTAACGACGTATGTAAAAAAATTACTGCTATTAATTACTGCATTTTTAATCGGTACAGAATCGCTATTAGCCGTCGACGGTATTTCGCTCAGATCCAATCAATTGCTTGACACTGCTTTGTCGGTGATGGGAATGACGAAAGCGGACTGTTCCGTGCCGCCGGATCTCGTCGACGCCGACCCACAACGACTTCCTTTCCACGATACGCTGTTTGTGAATCCATTTTCTGCATTCCAAACCGTGCAATCATATAAACAAATCATTCGGGACGACTCATTGTTCATGGTGTCTATAGTTGCGCAGGCAATGAACGATATGAAATTGGGACTGCCACACATTGTAACATTCAACAGGACAAGTAAGGAAGCTGACGGTACATTGCCCGCTGGGATCTCTCTGCCCAAGTCACTCAACTTAGTTGAGTCTGTGATTCTTAGCCAATTTCTCGTACCCTTCATCGAAACATACTTTGTTTGTAAGCCACTGCAGCAGAGGTGGCGACAGCAGCAAATGCTGTATGAACATTGTGATTCGTTGTGGCTGATAACGAACGAGGACGAGACAAAAACGTTGTGGGAATCGTATTCCGATGACAGAAGAACAAGACGTCTTGCGGAATTATTTTTTTCGTTGGCAGAGCCCGCCTCCATGCAGGATGTATACCGATATGGAGCCGCATTTCATGGAAGGATTGTAGCCCTCATTCAGTCGCTGTTAGGATCTGCCGAACTGATGAGCGACAGCGTGAGAACAACGTCGATCGAAACACCATTGGGTAGAATTGGCATCGGAGGTCCCGGCAATGACGTCTATTTGGGAACCTATGCCTTCATTATCGACGTTGGCGGCGACGACATCTATCGATTTAACACACATGGCGATACTGCCAAGTCCATCGCATCTCAACAGCCGCTAACCTGCATCATCGATCTCGATGGAAACGACGTATATCTCGGTGGTGATTTCAGTATTGGTTCAGGTGTTGGGGGCATCGGTATCGTGGTTGATGTAGACGGCAACGATCAATACTCAGCCGGCAATTTTTCCTTAGGATGTGGCTTGTTTGGAATAGGCATCGTCCACGACATGGCCGGCGACGATGTTTACACATCCGGGCAGAACACGCAAGGCGCCGGAATCTTTGGCATTGGATTGCTTTTTGATTCTAATGGTAACGATATTTACAAAGCTCATGCACAAGCGCAAGGTTTTGGAGCAACACGCGGTGTTGGGATACTTGCCGATCGCAGCGGCAACGACAACTACATCGCCTCGAGCCCCTTCGTAGATGCCTTGCGCTACTACGAACATTACACAACGTTTACCCAGGGTGCGGGTCTCGGATATCGGCCGCTGGCATCGGGTGGTATTGGGATTTTGGTTGACTTGGAGGGGAACGATGGATATACCACTGATATATACGGTCAAGGCACTGCCTACTGGTTTGCGCTGGGTGCGCTAGCTGATTACGAAGGGGAAGACCATTATCAGGGATACCAGTATGCCCAGGGAGCCGGTATTCATTTCGCCACAGGCGTTTTGATTGATTCGGTTGGTAATGATATTTACGTTTCGCATGGTGTATCGCAGGGTTGTGGACACGA
>JAGVJW010000070.1 GCA_020050895.1 bacterium
CACAATAGCACCCAGTATAAAGCAAAAATGAAACGTGGACTTTTTTGATAATCCGGACTGCTGGATAAATAGATAAATATGAAGAAGACGGTAGATCCGAAAAATGTCTGACGGATTACCTTAAAAAATTCGTCGAAGGGAGAATGAACATATTGGTCCTTATACAAGCCCCCTAACCAGAATACGCATATCCAGTAAACACATACAACAGTGGATACAACGAGTGTATCCTCCAATGAAAACCATCTTACTTCTGGCAATGCAGCAAACCTTACCCATTGGTAGGTAAGAAATCCGGAGACGAAGGCCATTACGTCGGCATATAACTGCAAAGTGCGTGGACGCAACAACCGCGGATTACTCGCAGATATCGTGAGCTTTGCGTCAGGCATTTCGAGCCTGAATTATGTTCATCCACAATCGAACATCAGTAATCTTAAGAAGCCTTGTAACCAACAATGATATGACTACTCCTGATACGCTTGCCAAAGCAGACCACCACATAGACATTATTGATGGGAAATAGGACGCACACAGAATTCCAACTAACGTAGATGCAAGAACTCCTGCGAGAAACGACGTATCGATGGATTGCTTCATAACAGTATATAACGACTTGGCAGCAACCATAAACGCAAAGCAGACTGATACTATTTTAGTGATGACTGCTCCCATGGCATGTTGCGAGGGAATAAGGATTACACCGACGATTAATGTAATTATTGCAAGTGTACCTGCAATAGGTAAATTTTTCCTTTGCTGGGACAATACCACATTGATTTCTTGCGTGTAAACCACGAATACCATTGGAATCGCAACCCAGATATACGTAAAAAAGTGTCCTCGGTTGTCGCTGTATTTACCCTTGCTCACCAATTCAATGAATAATGGTATCAGAGAACTCAGCAACGTACTACCCACGATTGTCGTTGCCATTAAAAATCGAAGTCCAGTCATTGTGAATTTCTGACACTCTGACCAATTCTTCTTAGCAAATTGGGCGATAACCGGTGTAATTGCCATCGTAAGCGCAACGGGTACTGTGCCAATGATTGGCACCAGAGAAACATAGACGGCTCCAAATATCCCCGACTCGCGCTGCGGAGAAAACCATCCCAACAGTAACGCATCAAATTTATCGTGGAATGAAATCAAAACAACTGTAGCCAGAAGCGGCAGCCCTTCGAGAACAAGCTGACGTATTTCTTTCATCGATATATACCGGGGACTGATCGTTTTCCCTCTGTCGGCAGTCAGCAGGAGTAGGAACCCGGGTATTGCCGAAATCACGAACGCTGCAATTACAATCGTAGGGCTGAGCTTTGCCCGCCAGAAATAAATCAGCATCGCGAAGAACACAGTCTCTGCGATATTAACTATGGATACTAAACCGAATCTCATGCGGTGCCGCCAAGGTAGCTCGATTGAATAGCGCAGCAGACCAACACGCGACGATAACATGAGATAACAACACCAAAGGCCAACATCGAGAACTGAATATGGTGTGAAACCGGCAACGGCAATGCAAATGAACGAGGCAGAAAGCCACAGCGCCAAACGAAGTGCAATAGAAGATGACAGGGTGACGGATGCTGTCTCAGGGTGCTGCACCATTCTGCGAATGATGATACCATTTATGCCAAAGTCTACTATCATGATCACTACGAGATCAACAAAACGTCGCTCAGAGAACAATACACCATTTGCATCCTTCGTCAGCGTAGAAAGAATCATCCGCTGGGCGATGAATGTGAGCAGCAGCATGGTAACATTCGACAGCAACAGTATGAGCGAGCCGCTTAACACTTTCGAAGCAGCAGGCATCCGTTCATTTGTCATTGTCGATTCCCTCGTTTGGATTCCACTGGTCGTTGCGCTGCGAACGCATGAATCTCAGCATTGCCACTAAAAAACTATAGTTCATGGCAACGAAGTACTGAAGCGCCGATGCAATAGGCACGTTTTGACCATTAACAGAAGCCGCGTATCCCAGTAAGGCAAGTCCATAAGCAATTATTTGGCCATAAAGAAGAATGCCGAAGAGCAAGGTATTGTTGATGGTGGCTACGGTGCCAATCATCAATGCAATCATGAACAGGGGGCTTACCCAACGAATAACTTTATGCGAAATGAGGAAGAATGATATCCATCCATATTTCGGCGAAAGAAGTGACCTGTAGTGCCAAACAGTAGACATGCCAGCGGAAGCGGTGCGGATAGTTCTCTGTATTTCTCCGTGCATCGTCACAGCCCGTTTCTCATGCGCCCATGCCTTGGGGTTGATAACAACTCTTCTGCCGGTACTAAGCGCCTCCAACAGATTTACCCAATCGTCTGCAAAGGAGGCACTGGAGATTGAACGTGCCAGCACGCGTCGAACACCATACAATGCACCATTTGAGGTGACAGTGGAATCAATTGCACTTTCAAACTGATTTATCCGCGCTTCAATCCTTCTGTAGAATGTATCTCCTTCGATTCCTCCATCGAGTTGGGAACCATCGGCAACTACTTTCAGCATTCCTACAACGGCGCCGACACTATCATCATTCAATGTCTCATTCACGGCCCTCAGAGCCCCCTTATCAACAATACAATCAGCATCTGTAAACACAATGATGTCTGCTGTTGATAGGCTGACGAGTGAAGTAATTACATGGTTCTTACCAGAGCGATTAAACCTAAACAATTTTACTTCGGGATGCACGATGCTTTGCGATACAGACTCAACTACCGAGTACGTGTTATCAGTGGAGCCATCGTCCCCTATCAGAATTCGCACAAGATGCTTCGGATAATCCGATTCCACAAAGGATGTTAAACATCCATTAATCAATTTTTCTTCGTTGTAGGCGGAAAGAACAATGTCTATTGTGTGAAGCTCGCCCTTTGAGGCTCGCAATGGCTTTGCATAATATTTTAAAATAATCCATAGTAGCGATGGATAGATTGCGTGCGGATAAAGCAATCCAAACATCGCGCATGCTGCAAGGACAAAACCAACATCTGTCAATGTCATGCGAAAAGCGATTTACCGGCTTGAAATCGCTAAAATCGTATAGGTGATTGCTGCGACACTCGACAATATTCCCGCAACAACGGCATATGTCTGCATCTGAATTCCAGGTGGTACATCCGGTGCACGCGGCACATAGACTTCATCGCCGGACTCCACATATGCATCTCCATCCTCTACCCAGACCTTCGTTCTTCCGCGAATAATTCTGGCCCTGCCGCTCTTTGCGCCAGTGGCAAATCCTCCGGCTTGCTCCACATACCAATCCAAAGATTTTTTCGGTGAATATGCGATGTAACCCGGCTGATTGACCTGTCCATAAACAAAGACACGGTTTGGGTTTGCCGCAATTACAATGATGTCGCCAGCATGAAGAACGATGTTGTCGGCCGAAGATGTGTCTGTGAGCGCACGCGCTACGTCGCAGGAAACGTAAGGCAAACGATACGATTGATCCAATTGATACCGTACAGTGTCTTCCAGAGTAAGGTCGCTATACATAAAATTCCGTTTTGCATCATCGTACCGTTTCCTATCTGAATATGCCGTTAGGTCGGGTCGCACTACGTAGCTCAACGATAGTGATGCATTCTTGGCAATACCATGACATTTAGTAATAACCTCATTCAATTTTGTGATACCCGGCTGTATGATAACTGAGCCAGGAGTCTGCACTTCGCCATATACTTCAACAACACCCTGTCGGGCATCGGAGCCTGCTTTCGGAATTCGTTCAACAATGATAGTACTTCCCGGTTGCAATTCCGGATCGTTGTCAACGATATTAAAATTTGAATCTACCTTGATAAGAATCCTTCCCTCACCGTCGGACTGTACTAGCGTAATGTTGTGTATATCAGCGTCGCTTGTTATCCCACCTGCAGCAGATAACAGAATCGATGCTTTATCGCCGGCTTTATATTCCAATGTTGTGGGTAACACAACTGCCCCAGAGATGGTGATGGATGCGTACGTTTCCGCATCGAATGGAACGGTTACTATATCGCCTTCGCGAAGGTGTGGATCGAACCGGCTATATCCCGGAAGGCGTGATTTGGGAAGGTCAACCAAGTCAGAATTATCACGATGTCTGATCGTAATATTTCTTGCGGCATAGCCGCTCAGCGATGAAGAGGAGTTTCTCGTCAACGCAGACTCAACCGTTGATTCATGGATCATCGAACTGCGTTCCATTTGCAGCTTTGATCCATTCAAAAGCCACGGCTGACGGCTCACAACCAGGAAGGTGGAAACTCGCATTGATGCAGGCACGGCATAGGTTCCAGGATAGGATACATTGCCCTTGAGCGTTACGTATACAGTTCTTGCTCTTTTTAACGAAAGATATAATTCGCTATCGGGAACCCGGTTCTTATAAACCGCAGTGAGAGAGTCGCGCAGTTGACGAAGAGATTTTCCTTTTACATCAACCACACCAAATCGCTCCATCAAGACTGTGCATTCGGGAGAAACAACGACAAGCTTCTCCGAGAAATCAAGTCCTGACGTCATGTACGAAAGAACATCTCCCGGTCCCAGAATATATATTTCAGGATCGACTACATCATCCGTAGGAATTTGCTCGGCAGACAGCACTTGAGAGGAAGACAGCCCGGGTCGGTTGGCAAGTTTTTCCAGGTCGATAAATTTTTCTGACCCTTGTGCTTGTGCATGTACAGATACCGCTGCAATTGCAGCGATGAGTAACATGGCAGCACAGCAACACTTCGTGAGAGCCTGCATTCGGATTCCGCGGTGTGGTAAAACAGGTGATTGTAAACGTCGGAACATTATCATTAGTGCGATGTGATGATTTGAACAATGCGATGCGATGCCTGACCGTCCCAGAGGTCCGGTGCCGTGCCTTTACGCGAGTGGCCGTCCAGTATATGATTAGCGGCGGAGAGCATGAATTCATATTCAGGTTTAACAAGTACGTTCGTGCCAATCTCTACGGTTATGGGGCGTTCTGTTGATGTCCGGGCAGTTATGCAAGGAACATTCAAGACTGTTGTTTCTTCCTGGATTCCTCCACTGTCGGTTAATGCGAACCTTGCATTCTTCAACAACGCAAGGAAGTCGACATATCCAATAGGATTGATAAGGCGGACATTCTCTGGCGTCGTGATATTCCAGAGTTCGATGTTCTTCTGAGTACGCGGATGAACAGGAAACACAACATGTATGCGTTTACCAATTTCTGCCAGAACATTCAGAAGCATTTCCAGACGTTCCGGAACATCAACGTTGCTGGGACGATGCAGGGTAACCACTGCATAGCCAGACTTTGATATTCCGAGATCTCTTAGTATTGAAGAAGCTTCAGCTTTTGGAAGAGCATACATCATCGAATCAATCATGGTGTTGCCAACAAGATGTATGGTAGATGGATC
Organism: bacterium; assembly: GCA_020050895.1. GTDB lineage: Bacteria > Bacteroidota > Ignavibacteria > Kapaibacteriales > Kapaibacteriaceae > OLB6. The sequence continues at coordinate 5,410 of JAGVJW010000070.1, forward strand.
TGCCCCCTCCCGTAAGAGATTTTCCACACCTGCTGGTTCAGTCACAAAGTGATCATCTACGATTGCATCAGTTGCAATCCTGTTAATCTCTTCAGGCATCGTTCGGTCGAACGACCGAAGGCCTGCTTCGACATGAGCAGTCCGAATTCCCATTTTAACGCTTGTAAGTGCACATGCTATTGTGCTGTTTACATCTCCCACAACAATCACGTAATCGGGTTCAGCTTCCATACATACCTTCTCGAATCCCACCATGATGCGAGAAGTCTGCGAGGCGTGACTACCGCTTCCAACGCCAAGAAACCAGGACGGATTAGGCATATCGAGATCATGAAAAAATGCATCGGACATCGAAACATCGTAATGCTGCCCAGTATGCACGATTGCATGATCGAACTTCTCCAGACGCTTCTGAAATGCTCTGTGAATAGGCGCAACTTTCATAAAATTCGGTCTTGCTCCAACAACGGAGATCACGCGCTTCATCGGCCTTCACCCAACAAAACAATGTTCTTGCGTGATCCCTTGATGTTCTTCGCTGCATTTCTTGTGTCGATTACAACCTTGCTGTTATCAACGATGAAATCGATATCGAACGAGCTGTGATCGGTTGTAATAACAACTACATCCTGACGCTGAAGAAATTTCTCTGTAAGTCTGGCACGAGAATGCAGAACATTGCCGTGAACCTCAACTGATTTAATGAAGGGGTCGTAAAACGACACATGCTCGATTCCATGATCGATGAGGAGTTCTGCAACCTTCAGTGCAGGCGAGTGCCTGAGGTCATCTACATCTCTTTTGAATGCCATACCGAGCAGGCAGACCTTTGCTTTTTCCAATGTGACCGGTTGTTTCGCAATTTCACGTTCAATCATGGCCCGAACATAGAAGGGCATTGATTCATTTACTTCGGCGGCCAGAGTAATAAAATTCGTTACAAAGTCGTGCTCCCGAGCTGCCCATGAAAGGTAATACGGATCGATGAGTATGCAGTGCCCGCCAATGCCTGGTCCAGGGTAGAAGGGCATGAAACCGAAAGGCTTCGTAGACGCAGCCTGGACCACTTCCCAGATGTTCACACCCATTCTATCACATAACTGTGCCATCTCGTTAACAAGCGCAATGTTCACGCTGCGGAAAATATTCTCTAGGAGCTTTTCCATCTCGGCAACCATTGGAGAGCTAAGCGCAACAACTTCGCCGATGATGTGCTTGTTAACAGCAACGGCTAAATCAGTACATGCTGTTGTTACTCCTGCTACAACAACAGGTGTGGTCTTAGTTGTCCACTGCCTGTTGCCCGGATCAATTCTCTCGGGAGAAAATGCCAAGAAGTAGTCCCTACCACACATGAGTTTCGATGAATCGAGTATTGGCTTCAAATACTTTTCAGTCGTACCTGGAAACGTCGTGCTTTTTAGAATTACAAGCTGTCCTGGACGAAGTACAGCGGCAATGCCTGTTGCCGCAGATACTATGTGTGAGATGTCGGGGTCCTTGTTTGGTGTGAACGGTGTAGGCACACAGACATAGATCACATCACAATTCTTTACCTCAGCGATGTTCGTAGACGCAGTGAGTTTTTTCGACTTTGTAGTAACATGTCGGATCTCTGCCGGGTTGAGATCCTGAATGTAATTCCTGCCAGAGTTGAGAGCACGCACCTTCTCTTTATCAAGATCGACACCTATCGTCCTAATGCCATTCTTCGAAAATTCAAGCGCCATGGGCAGGCCAACGTAGCCCAAGCCTACTACTCCAACGGTAAAGGTCCCGTCGAGAATCTTTTGCATTAAAAGGCGCTCATGCCTGCTGACGTTCTTTCGCGGTCTACCCCTTCTGCGGAGTGCCATGCGATTCCTTTCAAAGTTCTTCGTGGTACTGACGCTCATAATAAAGTCTGTATTCACCACTTCGTACGTTATTGCACCAATTACGGTGTTCAGAATACCAGGAAACAGTTGTACGCAAACCATCTTCAATGTCAACTTCTGGTTCCCAACCCAATTGACTCTTTGCTTTCGAAATGTTCAGAGCATATCTCCTGTCGTGTCCGGGTCTGTCCACAACATGTTTAATCAACCCTGCAGATGCAGCCATCTCCATTACAATGCGTTGAGCAATTTCAATGTTCGAAGCTTCGTGTCCACTGCCAAAATTGTACACTTCACCAGGCATTCCCTTTTCCAACGCCAGCAACAATCCCCTGCAGTGATCGCTCACATGTAGCCAGTCTCGGCGCTGTTTTCCATCACCATAAATCGGCAGCGTTCGCCCTTCCATTGCATTCACAATCAATAGGGGAATAAATTTTTCAGGGAATTGAAAGGGGCCATAATTATTTGAACAACGTGTGATAACGCAGTCCATGTTAAATGTTCTTATGAAAGATTGAACAAGATGATCGCTTGCCGCTTTCGAAGCTGCGTACGGAGAAGATGGACGAAGCGGATGATTTTCAGTAAAAGGAAAATCCAATTCCTCCAGATCGCCGTACACTTCGTCTGTGGAAACATGCACGAACCTGGTTACACCGTTATCGTGTGCAGACTCAAGCATAACAAGCGTACCCATAACGTTTGTAGAAACAAACTGGTCGGCGGAAATAATGGATCGGTCCACATGTGTCTCTGCGGCAAGATGGATAACTGCATCGAAGCGATGATCAGCCATCACCCTAAAAACGCTTTCTCTGTCTGTTACTGAGCCCCTTACAAACGTGAATCTGTGTGAGTCCAAACAACCGGTAAGGTTTTCGAGATTTCCAGCATACGTCAATGCATCGAATACCACACCTGTGTGTTGTGTGTTATCGAGAATCCATCGAACAAGATTGCTGCCAATGAAACCAGCACCGCCGGTAATGAGGATTTTCATGGAAAACGCAAAAATACGCGTATGGCTGAATTATGCCGGTTTACGCCCGATTAAACGCAAAACAACAGCAGCAAGAGACGGGATTGTATCAGAAAATGTGTTTATCGTCAGGTCCGATGTTAATTCAGAAATTCCATACGGGCTTCCACACGAAATAATGATCCGCGTTTTGTTTCCGCTGAGCTTGTCCATGATGGCAGGTATGTTCTCTCTACCAGGGATTGAGGCACCGTAAGCCAGGGACGTACCAAAGAAACCAAACAGGATGCACTCGGCATGCTCAACACCTTCGAGAATGCCGGAAAGATCTCGTTCACCAATCGTACCATCAACGAAGCCGAAGTCAATGTCAACCTCTGTTGCCTCTGCGAGATATCTAAAAAATGTTGTTGCTGTGGTTGCATCGCGTTCATCGATGAAGGCAAGTGCAGCAACTTGTTTGTAGCGCTCCAGTGGGAGCACGTTGGCATTACCAATGTATTCGATGGCTGCATTGGCTGCCGTGAGTGCTAGCTCTGCATGCTGTGCCTGATCTGCAGAGATACTCGCCGTTGTCTTGCAAATTGATGTGGCCACTGTTCGCCGTTGCTCAGATTGCGATATACGTTCTTCGGTGATCACGCCATCATCGACAGCTTTCATCAATGCACGAACAGCAATGTCTGTGTCGGATGGCATCAAGGCAATATCTGCACCGGCTGCTATGGCCGCTACAGTAGCTGTTCCAGGATCGAACCGATCGGTAATTGAACGCATGTCGAGTGCATCTGTGGTGACAAGTCCGTCGAAGCCCCATTCGGTG
>JAGVJW010000262.1 GCA_020050895.1 bacterium
AAAGGCGCCCAACGCCATCGGTGCCCACACTGTTGGCATCGCACCGGCACAGGGAGGGTGTACCGTGGATGAGCTGGCTATGCGAATCCGGCATGGAGATATAAAAATATTGATTATTCTCGAAGATTCGGCCGAAACCCATTCGCGTGAACTAGCTGAGGCTGTTGCCAGTGTGGGTACGCTTATTGTGCTTTCTTCCCACATGACGGTAACGGCTCATCAGGCATCGGTGCTGCTGCCCGTTGCCAGTTTTGCCGAATGCGAGGGTACATTCACTAACAACCTTCACCGTGTACAGAAGTTCGAACAGGTGCTTTCAACCAAGGACCATCGGAGGACAGTGACGATGAAGAATAGCAGGTGGGACAAGTTTGGTGCACCTAACGACCGTTGGACGAAGGGAACTCAGCGCGATGTTCGTCCTGGTTGGGCAATAGTTCAAGATATTGCTAACATCATGGGTGCGGGGTGGACATTTGCCTCGGCCAAAGATGTTTTCACGCATGCCACGCATCATGTTGGTGCATTTGAGCAGCTGAGTTATGAACTTATCGCTCAGCATCAGGGTGCAGTAATTGGCAAGGCACATCATCCGGAAAAAAATGTGCCGGTATATGAATCGCATTACATGAAACCGCAATGAACAAATGCTGAGAACGCACTGTAAGTAGCAAGTAGAACACATGGACCTCATACAATTATTAATCATTGTTGTTCAGGGCGGCATCCTCGTCAACGTAATGCTCATGTCGTCTGCCTACATGGTTCTTGCGGAGCGAAAGATTGCTGCCTGGATTCAGAATCGCATCGGGCCTAACCGAGTTGGTCCGTGGGGATTGTTGCAATCGTTTGCAGACGTGTTCAAGTTGTATTTGAAGGAAGACATCGTTCCTGCAGCAGCCGATTACAGGTTTCACGCGTTAGCTCCCGTTATTGCCATCGGTGTAGCCATTACTGTTTATGCCGTAATACCGTGGAGCGGTCCGTTCGTCACCATCGGTGGTGTTGAATACGGGTTGTCGATGGCACCCAACATGAATGTTGCTATTCTTGTTGTGCTGGCAATGACGTCTGTTGGTGTTTACGGTGTCGCTCTTGCAGGGTGGTCGTCAAACAGCAAGTACTCCTTGTTGGGTGGGTTGCGTTCGTCGGCACAAATGATATCGTATGAATTGTCCATGGGTTTGTCCGTTGTTGGCGTTGTCCTCATAGGCAGCTCGTTAAACCTCGTCGAACTTATCCAAGGGCAAATAGCACACGGATGGAATGTGTTCTATCAGCCGGTAGGGATGCTCATTTTTTTTATTACTGCTTTGGCAGAAACAAACAGAGCACCGTTCGATTTGCCGGAGGCGGAACCGGAATTGGTAGGGGGCTATCACACTGAATATTCCGGAATGAAGTTTGGTCTGCTGTACCTGGCAGAGTATGCTAACATTCTGGCGTCGAGTGCAATAATCGCAGCGCTATTTCTTGGTGGGTGGGACATTGCGCCGTTCATCGACGAGGCCTCGTTACTTGGTCTGGCACCTTCATCGCTGCCAATGGTTCTGATAGGCATGGGAGTGTTTATTGGTAAAGCGTTTTCACTCGTATTCGTTTTTATCTGGATTCGCTGGACTCTCCCGAGGTTCCGTTACGATCAGCTGATGGGCCTTGGCTGGAAGGTTCTCCTTCCGCTCGCTCTTCTCAACATCACGATTACAGGTATCGTTATTTTACTTGTGAATTAAATATGGCAACTGTTAAAACAAATACAGAAGCACAACGCTTGAGTTTTTGGGAGCGGATTTATCTGCCAGCGATTGCGAAGGGTATGGGACTCACGTTGCGACAGATGATTCGTCCAAAGTTCACACGGCAATACCCCGAAGAACGATGGATCCCCGAAGGTTCCTACCGGGGACGTCCGGTTCTCGTTCTTGAGGAGGATGGAGAGCGTTGTGTGGCCTGCGGACTCTGCTCGCGCGTTTGCCCCGCACTTGCCATCGAAGTTCGTGCAGCAGAAACAAACGGTGTTAAGGAGCGATATCCTGCACTGTTCGAAATCAACATGGTTCGATGCATTTTTTGCGGCTTCTGCGAAGAGGTATGTCCGGAAGAGGCAATTGTGATGAGTAAGGACTACGAACTGGTTTTTGGTTCGCAGGAAGAAGCCATACTGGGCATGGACAAGCTCCTTATGCCAATCAGCCAGCTGCGTGAGAGGCTGGAGTTTTTACGACAATGGCGCGGATAATGGTTCCAACTTCTGCGACCTATTCAAGCTCCCGCAAAGGTGCCTGACGTTCAATTTCAAGCTGACGTATTCTTCTTAGCAATGTATCCACCCCAGCATGTACATTTTGCCAGGCTGATGAGAATAGACGTATCGATGCGATGCGGTAGTAACGTTTGATAGTGAACCGGGGTAGTGCTGTTTGATGTGCAGGAGAAGGAATTTCAACTAATTGTACGGATTATTAGAATTAGGACCGTGTTAGAAAGGCCGCATTGAGTCTTCTACCTGAAATTGGTCCGATCGTACGTTTCAGTACGGCCAATTTATTGGCGAGCTACGTCGGTCCGGCGCCGATGCAGCACCAAAGTGGATCATCAGACCGTGCAATGCCGATACAGCGTCGCGCTCAAACAGAACTGCCGTCGATGTTGATCCAGTGCGCATGGACCGCTGTTCGTTGTGAGCAACGCTTCACTAACCTCTACGAACGCAAACGCGCAAACAAACCAGGACGAAAGGCAATTGTGACTGTCGCGCGTCGACTCCTAAACATGGTCTATGCTGTACTTAAGAGCACCCTTCCGTATCAACGCATTCATGAATCACATAATCGCCATGCTGTCAGTGGTTGGGATGTGCAACAGACCCCTTGAGGCCTGCTCGCAGTGACCTCTGTAATTAGAGTGCATTCCCACCATCTAATGTGGACCTGCGGCCGACTGAGCGTTGGACCGCTGATAGAAGGATGAACAGCAGAGCGACAAGAAGCAGCGCCATAACCAACCTATACATACTTTGAGCCGATTTGCCTTTTTACAAAGAAGTTAGTCTGGGGTTCAAGTCCCTGCTGCGGAGCAAAACTACTAGCGGGCTAAGTGCATGAGATGCCTTAGCCCGTTCGAATTGTTTTAATAAATTATTATACTTTCACAGGATGTTTCATTGTCCAAATTCAAGCACACGAAATAGACACCTGAAGGTATGTCTTTGAGATCGATCTGAAATGATGTTATAGACTGCTGGGGTATCGGATCACATATACGCTCATACACCCGAGCCACAGCTGATGTCAGCAGTATGGTTTGAGTACCGTTAACCTTTCGATTAACCTCGATGGTAAATTCTCCGTGCACAGGATTCGGATGCGCATGTATGCTGAGCGCTTCCTGCATGCGTCTGCTGGCAGCTTGCCTGATTGTCACGCCATTTTTCTCATATTGCACTGGGTCTCGATGTGCCGCAATGGTCAGGGAGCCACTTTCAGAGCCACAGGAAACATTGAGAATACCGCTGCTTCCGGCATCACGGGTAAACACATCGACAACCCGCGTTTCTATCGATTCACCAGCCGGAATTGTGATTTGTATAGTTGCCGACGTAGCATTTCCTTGTGCTACAACATCCTGATCACCGCCTGTAATTAGAAAGTCTGCGCGGTCGGGATCCGTAGCCAGTGGCAACG
>JAGVJW010000091.1 GCA_020050895.1 bacterium
ATTGCTCGCAGAGAATGCAGGGAGAAATGCAGTTGTGGGGTTTCTGCCGACTCTCGATGTAACGGCTGGTGCATCCGTATCAAGCACAGACATCGTTCAAAGTTTTTCGGATGGAAGAACAATTAGTCGTCCGTCGGCAAGCGGCACAAACGTCAATGCTAATGCAACAATGGAATGGACGGTTTTTGACGGTATGAAAATGTTCGCGAGCGCCGACCGGGCTGGTGCATTAAGGGCTGAAGGGCTTCAACGTGTCCGTGCAGAAATGAACACAGTTGTTGCAGATGTTGTAACAGCATTTAATGCATTAGTGGCTATACAGACTTTCCGCGAAACCGTAGATAGTGCACTAGCATTGTCAGAGGAGCGATATCGGCTAGAAAAGCAGCGCCGCGATGTAGGGACGGTGTCTGGCGTTGAACTTGCGCAGGCAATGATTGACTTTAACAGTCAGAAGGCACTGGCAATTCGTATGCAGTCGGATGAGAAAAATGCCTCGAGTGCACTGCAGACAATTCTTGGTTATGAACCATCGGGATTAACGGTTGCCGATACTACCAATTCTCTAATGAACGTTCCAACGCGAGCCGCACTGCTTGAAAGCGTGGTGAGTAATAATCCTGATCTGCTTGCTGCAATGAGAGGGCTCGACGGCGCATCGGCGCATGTAAGGGAGCTGACGTCTACGTTATTTCCAATTATTGATGTAAGGGCTGGATATACATTTAATCGGTCGACGTCGGAGGCGGGATTCTTTCTTGTAAATCAGGCGAACACATGGTTATTAGGTTCAACATTACAATGGAATATTTTTAACGGTACTTCAGACAAGCTTGCCAGGGAAGCGGCTCTTATCGAAGAACAAAAAAATAAAATTAGTATCGATGCACTTCGCAATGAAATAGCAGGCCGCGTCGACAGAACATATCGGCAGTTCGAACTGGCTGCACAGTTAGTTGAAATCGAACGTTCGTCGTATGAGGCAGCACAAGGCAATGCCAATGTTGCGTTGGAAAAACTGCGCGTGGGAAGCGTTACACCACTAGAAGTTAGACAGACGTTCCTCACCCTTCTCGAAGTTGGAGAACGAGTAGCTCAGCTCGAATATGAGCGACGTCTTGCAGCAACAGAATTGCTGCGTTTATCCGGTAGCCTAATTCAACAATGATTGAGTAGTATCGGGAACTTGATTATTGCAGTTCCTGTATATGAATAGTGTTTGTTTCATTTTCTGAGAGATCAATTATGAAAACACTCAAGTTGATAATGGCTGTAGCAACAGTAATAATGACAATAAGTTCATGTATGAATGAAGGCACAGCTCCAACGTATAGCAATGTGTCAGTCTACTCAAGAACATACAATCATAACAACACGAGTATGGCAGTTCGAGGATCAACAAATCTGGCAGCATCCGATGCAGGGATTCAGTCTATTCGCGTCACCAGTGCACGTGTGTTGATATCACGCCTGATGCTGCACGTCGAAGGGCAACCCGATGCTGAAGACAACAGACTAGTGGTTGCTGGTCCAATAGTATTGAGAGGCTATGATTCATCGCCATCACTATTGGCTCGGGCGCAACTGACCACGAACACTTACGACGCGGTCAAATTTGAACTTCATCGGTTTCAGCCAAACGAGTTGTCAATGTATGCAGGTGATACGGCATTCAGTGTATTTGCAACTCCTGAACGGTATAGCATTGTAATTGAAGGGTTGCTGAACGATTCGGTACCATTTGCTTATTACACCAACATCACAGCAAACCTTACGCTTCCTTTCGATAATGCGATCATTGTCAACGATGCCGGTATGGCAAACATTGAATTGCAATTCAATTCCCTTGCTGCGTTTTCAGCTGAAGGAATTCTCCTTGATCCGCGGCTTCCAACCAACAAAATCTTGATCGACAATCAATTACGTGCAGCATTTCGAGCTTCGAAGCTCTAATAGCTGGCATCAGTATTCTGGGCGTCTGATAATATAATTCGGGTCTCCGCACTAAGTGATAACCATCACATGGTGCGGAGTATTTATTTTAATCGCATGAAAACTCGTGCTGAACGCGATACGATGGGAGAAATTAGTGTCCCATCAACGGCATATTACGGAGCACAAACCGCCCGCTCTCTAATTCATTTTAAAATCGGTGACGACCGTATTCCGGACGAAGTGATTTCTGCCATGGCTGTTCTTAAAAAAGCTGCAGCCATGGTTAACGCAGATCTTGGAATACTTGCAAAAGATAAGATGAATCTTATCGTACAAGCATGCGATGAGGTGATAGGGGGCAAGCTGAGCGATCACTTTCCATTGTCGGTATGGCAAACAGGATCGGGTACTCAAACCAACATGAACGTCAATGAGGTGATTGCCAATAGAGCAATAGAGATCAGTGGTGGCGTACTGGGCAGTAAATCCCCGATACATCCTAATGATGACGTGAACAAATCACAGTCATCGAACGACACATTTCCTACTGCAATGCACATTGCTGCCGCAACGAGTGTCACCCAAAGGTTAATTCCCGCAGTCACTAAGTTGCGCGATACGCTTTCGAAAAAGTCTGAAGAATTTGCTTCCATTATCAAAAGCGGCAGAACGCACCTCATGGACGCAACGCCTGTTACTCTTGGACAGGAGTTCTCCGGTTACACACAACAACTGTCCAATAGCCTGCACAGAATCGATTCAGCGATGCACGACGTTTACGAGCTTGCATTGGGAGGCACTGCCGTTGGTACAGGGCTGAACACTCATCCGGAGTTTGCCGTGCGTTCTGCGCAGCAAATCGCATCACTTACAGGTTTGCCTTTCAGAACAGCTCCGAACAAATTCGAGGCCCTTGCTTCTCACGATGCTCTCGTCTTTCTTCACGGTGCTCTTAAGACTTTGGCTGCATCGCTGATGAAGATTGCAAACGATATTCGGTGGATGGCATCCGGACCAAGGTGCGGTCTCGGTGAAATATTCATTCCCGAGAATGAGCCTGGATCGTCCATAATGCCTGGGAAGGTTAATCCCACACAGAGTGAGGCAATGACGATGGTGGCTGCGCAAGTAATGGGCAATGATGTAGCAGTAAATATTGGCGGAGCATCTGGAAACTTTGAACTAAACGTGTTCAAGCCCCTTATCATAAAAAATGTTCTTCATAGCATACGTTTACTTTCCGATACGTGCGAAATGTTCAATGAACACTGCGCCAAAGGTATTGAGCCAAACAGAGAGAGGCTTGAGTATTACAACCGCAATTCGTTGATGCTGGTAACGGCATTGAATACGCACATTGGCTAC
>JAGVJW010000026.1 GCA_020050895.1 bacterium
ACCACACTCCGTGCTGCGATTAATCCTTGCAACATATTTCGCACTCTGTCTGGTCGTTGGCCTGCGTGCCGAGGATACCATTAGTGTGCCACCGGAGACTGTACTTACGCGCGGTCAGTTGGCCGTTATCCAAGTCGGTGGATCGCTCTCTCAAAACGGTCCGACGCAGCTAACCTTACGCTATCCAAAGACGGTGATTGCGATTCAGGGGGCGAGGGGAGCCGACGTGTATGCGTTTACATGCCCCAATGTTACTGTTGTTTCGGATGTACAGACCGATGATACAACTGGAGAGGTAACCCTCGAATGCAGCAATGTTACGCCGGGACAATCGCAAATTATTTTGCTACTGGATGTGCTGGCATTGTATGGGAGTGAGACCGAAGGTTTATTGAGTCCTCAGCGCCTTACAGTAAATGGAACCGAGGTCAGCGACGCGGTTTTTAATTCAGGTATAATTCGTCTCACTGGGGGTAGTCAGCGCTCCAATCAATCCATTGAAGCCATTACTGGAAACTTTCCCAATCCTTTCAGTCTGAATACTGAGTTTGTTTATATAGTTGCGGAGGATAGCAACCCACAATTCGTGATCCTGAATGTCAGTGGGCAGATTGTTAAAGACCTTGGCACCGTTGCAAGTTTCAAAGGGGAAAACAGTATTAAGGTTGAATTACAGCAAAACGAATTGGGCCAGGGCCATTATATGATAAGGATGATTACAGACTTCGGAGTGTATTTCTATTCGTTTCTGAAATTGTTTTGATGGGAAGAGGAATCTATATATGTGGGTTGATTGCGATAGCGCTCTTAATCGCTTTCGAAGCACCCAAGGTATGCACGGCACAAAGTAAGAGTGTTGTGGCAAAGAATTCAGAGGGTACGGAATTCTGGCTATGCTTTATGAAGAATTACAGATCCGTAGCCCCGACTGATCCGCAAAATCGGCCTGACTTCCTAAAATTGCAGTTGTTCCTAACAAGCAGTTTCGATGCGACAGTTCGAATTGAGATAGAAGAAATTGGATACGAGAATGTTGTAGAGATAAGGGCAAACACCGTTGTAAACTGCATTATACCACCAAGTGCAATTCTTCGGAAAAACGAAGTCGCTGAAAGATTGGCAGTACATATTACAGCCGACACTACCATCAGTGTATATGGGCTAAACAGCCGTTATCAGACAACGGATACGTTTCTTGGACTGCCAGTGAGCGTCCTTGGAACCGAATACCGTACAGTGGGTTATACAAAGGTCACTGCAGAATATTTATCGTCGTTTTCAATTGTTGCAACAGAAGACGAGACTGATATAACGATTACTCCAAGTGTCTCAACATCAACTGACAGACCTGCTAAACAACCGTTTAGTGTCAGACTCAGGAAGGGCGACGTGTATACGGTAAGCGCACGGTATGAATCAATCGGGGCTTGCGATTTAACAGGATCTCACATTGTTGCAAATAAGAGGATCGCTGTGTTCAGTGGACATAACTGCGCATATGTTCCTCCTAAAGTTGATGCATGCAATCATCTTGTTGAGCAATTGCCACCCATCAGCGCATGGGGCATGCATTACTACCTGGGTATGCTGAAGGAACGATCGAAATACACATACAGAGTCATTGCATCACAAGATGGTACAAAGGTATTTGAAGACAGCAGATTGGTTGCCGTTTTAAGATCAGGCGAATTTTTCGAGAACCTGAATGTGAACAGACACGTTCAAATAACTGCCGACCATCCGATTCTTCTTGCTCAGTTTGCACAGGGATTTAATAACGGTGATAGTGTTGGCGATCCAATGATGATTATTGTCAGCCCTACACAGCAGTTTCTCAACGTATACCGGTTTGCAACGCCAATTAATGGAGACTGGCACCATTACATCAATGTAATTGCCCCCTCCCAAACTATTTCCAGTATTCGCCTTAACGGCCGACGTATTGATTCATCAATGTTCGAGGTTCTTGGCGAGAGCCGATATTCAATTGCGCAGATTCCAATTCCGTTTGGTACGCACGTCATCAAGTCGGATTATCCGTTTGGTCTGTATTCGTATGGCTTTGGATATAAAAGTGATGCCTACGACGCGTATGGAAATATGGCGGGGCAGTCCTTTCTTGAAGTGACAAACCTTCTCGATACGCTGCCTCCGCTGTCGGATGGGCGCGATATCCTTGATGGATATTCAGTGACGTTTAACGATGACAGGGTTAGTGACAAAGGACTTCAGAGTGTTCAGGTAGAGTCGTCAGTGTATCTGGAAGCAAGTGTTCCCAAAATTGACGCAGGTGCACCCAGGGCAACAGTAAAGATCCGGCCATCAAAGTCTAGTCAGAATGGGCGCATTGTTCTTAAGGCTACAGACGTTGCAGGAAACGTTACTTCGATTACTGTTTGTTATGTGTTCGACAGCAGGAGCGAGCGCTACAGATTTTTGTTTAGTGCAGACAAGTTTGCCGAGTGTGCATCAGAAGAGGGATGGATGGTTGGTGCCTATCCCACAATTGCACATAACTTCCACTCGGCAAGTTTCTCGTCATCGGGAAATGTAAGTGTCAACGGTGGTTTTACTGGAGGTCAGGGACTGGGGTATGGGTTTGGAATTCTGGGCGGTCGGAGATTGTCGCAAGATTTAATAATTAATGCTCGTTTGTCAGTGACCAATAAGCTAGGACCTCTTAGTGCGCCTGATACGCTTATGCAAACGGTCGTTGATCCATCATCAGGCAAGGAGTTGATTTACCAAGAGGGCACGACGCTGGAGATCACAGCACCATACCTAAATGTGGGCGGAACAGTTCAGTGGTTTCCGCTACGCTATTTGTACCTGACAGGCGGATTCCAATTCTCATTCGCATTGTCTGATGCTGCAGAGATACAGCGTGGAATTTTGCGTCCATCGAATTGGGTGTTCGAAAATGGCGCACGAACAATACCAATTGGACCACAGTCCCTTAAATCGTTGTCGGATGTGGGCTTTGATTTACTTGGTGGTATCGGCATATCGTACCCGGTGTCGTTCAGGGCGTCGGTGTTCATGGAGACGTTATATATCAGACGGCTCAACAAAGTCGTCGACGACGCTACCTGGAACATCGAGGCTCTTGCATTAAACATCGGTGCACTGTGGCGACTGTAAACAATTTTACAGTTAACAAATGGATCGTGTTCTAACCAGAATCACTGCTGTTGCCATAAAGGATTTACGCAGCGAAGCGCGAACCCGATTTGGAATTACGGCTCTTGGATTGTTTGTACTCACCACGGTTGCTCTTATCGCCTTTTCGACTTCCGATGAAATCCTGCGCAAGCCGATTGCGTCTGCCATGCTTTGGGTGCTGATGGTATTTACCGCCATCACGGGATTAGGACGCAGTTTCATCAGTGAGGAAGAGCGGGGGACGGCATTGTTTTTGCGATTGAATGCATCGGCAGAAGCTGTTTACTTCGGCAAACTCATTTTTAACTGTTTGCTAAGCCTAAGTGCGAATTTGTTGGCGGCAATACTATTTCTATTTTTCCTGAGTGTTGAATCGTCATGGAGTGCTGGCTTGCTAATCCTGACGGTAACAATCGGCAGTCTGGGACTGTCTAGCGTCCTAACGATTATCAGTGCAATAGTTGCAAAAGCCGGGTCGCGAAACACGCTGCTTCCGGTTTTATCATTCCCAATGCTGGTTCCCATTATCATGCCCGGCGTCGATGCCATGCTCATGGCCTTTGCAGGTATGCCGCTAGTCGATGCTGGCGGAAACTTAGTATTCATCCTCAGCTATGCGGGTATTGTCACGCTAATCGGATATTTTGTGTTCGATATCATTTGGTCGGATTGATGAAACATCTTCTTATTCTGTTTTTATCTGCCTCGATTGTTGGTTGCACAACAGCGTCTCCTCCTGTTTACAAGTTTTCATCGAAAGTTGAAACGCACGGAGCACGGATTGCATTCATGGGCGATACACAACGGACAGGACATATTGAGTTTTTCAGACGGGATTATGAA
>JAGVJW010000277.1 GCA_020050895.1 bacterium
CAGTCATTGTTGCGCCAAGGATTCTTTCGTTTGACAAATTTTGTTTGTGTTGCACCGTAACTGTGTATGAATGACGCAAGGCATTGTAGATACCAAGAAATACCTTGTCGAAATCATAAACATCGTTAAGTCTGTGTACCCTGCCTTGAGTTTCTTCGGCAATACGTTTAATAGGTGCTTCGTTCGAAATGCCATACACAACTGCATGAACAATTACCTTCAACTCCTTAGCTCGTGATATCACTTCGTCGAGCGTGGCAGAAGACGAATTGTCTTCCCCATCAGTAAACAATACGATAATCCGTTCCGATACATTCGGTGCATGGGCCAGTTGATTCATAGCCTCCATCATTGCATCGTATATAGCTGTTCCACCATTTCTGGATTTGAGGCCATTAACCTGAAACTTCGAAAGGAATTCTTCTGGGTTGCCAGACAATGGCACTTCAGTTACAACACTGCCGGTAAACTTTACCACCGTCGTGAAATCGCTTTCATCGAATGTTCGTAGTGCCGACTGAATAGCTCGCTGCATTCTAACGGCCCGCGGAGTTGTCATCGATGGGCTATGGTCGAGTACAAATCCAACAGCAAAAGATTGATCT
The DNA here is from genome assembly GCA_020050895.1 of bacterium. Classification (GTDB taxonomy): domain Bacteria; phylum Bacteroidota; class Ignavibacteria; order Kapaibacteriales; family Kapaibacteriaceae; genus OLB6. The sequence goes on from JAGVJW010000277.1 coordinate 606, forward strand.
TCGGCGCGTCGTGCTTCTGCGATGCTCATCTGTTCCGGTGGTACTGTCAGGTTCAGGCTGGCGCTCACAAAATCCTGCCACAATCCCCTTGCTTCTGCCTGTGTACCCAGGTAGGGTGGTGCATAACCACCTATGCTATGACCCTCCTGGTCGACAAGTACGAGCTCGACTTCGGTCTTCTCTGACAGATTCTTCCTGTCGATTACTTGAAATTTGGCCTGGCCACTTGCAACTAATGTGTGAACAGTAGCCATCGAAGATGTTGAATTACCAATACTTACTGCTTCAGCACACATGAAGAATGTGCTGATAACGGAAATTATCACCGAAATTATGTAGGTATTAAGGCGGGCTTCGAATCTCACTAACCCCTCCATAAAAATGCGTACGTAAATATACGCATAATTCAACAAAACAAATTAAGGCATTTCAGATTATTATCAAACCGTAGGAATACTTTATTTCTGCAAAGAAATTTTATTTGCCCACGTATCCTGTGTTCTCGCTCCAAAAGAGCAAATCGAGGACATCTGAATCAATTCCGACGATATTTGAATACCTGGAAAACGCTTCTTCTACTTCTCGATATGCTTTAACCGTTCCGATCTTGGGAGACTTGGAAAACACTCCTCGCCTCACAAGGTTTTCAAGTAGGTGTCGGTCTATGATAGCCAATCCTCGTGCACCAATATTTCGTAAAAAATGTGACGATTCCTTCATTCCAATTCCATCAATGGTGGCTGCAAGTTCATCGCGTACCGATTTCATGTGCCGTGAATAGGTCCGGTTCTCGATGAACTGATGTTTTGCAAGCAAGTCTTCGATGCCCGGCCACTGACTCCTAACGTTCTGCAATCGGAGTGATTTAGTATTGTGAAAACGGATATAATGGGAAGGGGCTCGTAATATGCTTACGGGATCGAATCCCACTTCTCGAAACCGTTGCTCTTGCAGCATCTGAACTGCTATCTCCGCGTTGCGAGCCTTTGTTTGCGGTGTAAGAACGCAATAACAAAGTTCATAGAACCACGATTGAACAGGAACGTTCCGGAATTGCTCGAGACGTTGATGGATTACTTCAAGAGTCGACATTAAATTAATCCGCGCCGTTTCCTGAGGATCCATTCAGTTGTAAAAGACAGGATTGCAATCGTTAGTAGCCATGGCAGATGCCAAAGCATTACGTCGCGCTCTGTGTTAAACACTACGGGACGCATCCTCGGGTCTGCCAACGCAGAATCAACGATTGCTTCACGTTGCGAAACGTGACCATACATTCCTCCCGTACGCTGAGTCATGCTCATAAGTAAATCATCATTTACCGAAGTTGCTGCATCCTCCAGATTCAACGCACCGACGGAAAATCGAGACACATCTCGTCCTAGTTCCTTACCTCTTAACGATGCAGTGCCAACAGAAGAATATTCACCCTCGGGCATCGATCCAATAATGGCGGAGTAACGCCCGCTGCCGATGTCTGCCAGAACAACATCGGTCTTGCCGGTTGGACCTGTAATGGCTATGCTGACGTCTGCGCCAGTAACTGGAGAAAATGTCTCATCGAGAATACTCGCGCCAAAAGCTACAAGCTCACCAGGTGCATATCTCGGTCGAGTAGAACGAATGCGTATCCTCCGTTCATCATCTCTCACACTCAGCCACGAAATGCTACTGCGGATAAAGGAGCCAAACACATCCGATGTTTTTTCTCCCCTTGCCTGATGCGGTCCTTCGCCCAGCAGCTTCCATCGGTACAACCCATACGCGAGCACGGCAACACTCCGTGTAGGACCCTGTTCGCGCTTCATGATAAGGGGCTGATTGAACGGTACGTTGCCAGTTCTAATTTTTGATAATATCACAGCTCCCGGTGCAGGAGTAACAAATGTCTCCGTCCGCCAGATTGGTGGCAGTGTGTTCCAGAGTTGAGCATCCAGCTCATCTCCATTCACCTTAAGCAATGGATCGGAGGCAGCGCCAGTGCTGACGTCGGGCGTAACCTGCATTTCTGCCTGACGCGTCGAAGCAACCTGAAACGGGAGCACGTTTTTCAGGGGACCTAATCTTGAATAATCAACATCCTTCGATGGAACAAACATCAAAGCAAGTCCATGCTCGCTGGCTCTGGCAACCTGGTCAATCAGCGGAAGTGGAGAGCTGCTGTTTGGGAAACCAATCAAAACACAAGCAACGGCATCCTTGAACGCATCACTTCCAGGTTGGCTTTCATAAAATTCACCACCTTGCTTCTGAATATACAATCGTACCTTAACAGACGGATCGCGTTCAAGCTCGCTTCTGATGAACGTTACATCCGGACTGGGTGCACCCGCAAAGACAACAATCGTCCGTTGATTGGTTCTAACTTCTACATATTCCCGAAGGGAATTGTTAGCAGCATTGTAATCACCGTCGGATGGGATGATTCTGGCTGTTAGGGGGCGTACACCAGCTATTCTGGGCGTCCACGTAATGTCAGTTGTTGCCCTGCCATCTTTCAGTATAGTCGAGACCGTATCGCGTCCGATTTCAGCGCCCCCTTCTTCCAGAACAACAACAACATTTTGTTGAGGCATTGCACTCAGCCGAGATGATATCGTAACAATTACGGGCTTATTGACAACAGCAATACCGGATGTAACCATTGAAATAATTGATGCATCGCGTTTTGGTATCGTATCACCAACACCAATGGCATATACTCCGATTCCCGATTTGTCTGCGATATAAACGGGATTATCACCAGAGTTAACATTTCCATCTGTTATAAACACAACAACGCCCGGACGCTCTCGCTCTGGTTGATTAGACAGGGCATTGAGCATCGAAGCCATATCTGTCCGTTCTCCGGTAAACATCAGCGAGTCGGTAGACTCATATTCATGCACATCCGAACCGAACACATGAATGGAATGGGCTCCGACCTTTGCGGCAATCTCAGAAACAAAACGCCTACGTTCATCGGCATTCACCTTCCCCCATATCGTAGACATCGATCGAGATCCATCCACAGCTACGGCAACTTTCGGGCGAACTGTTTCAGAAGTCACAAATCGAAATATCGGCTCGAATAAAGCAATCAGTAATGCAGCAATACCAACAGTTCTCAGCGCAATAAGCAGCCATCGGGTTGTGGTATCGATTTCTGGAATTGTTCGCCGATAGCTCACATAGGCCAACCCCGCCGATGCCGCCACCAGCAGCACATAGAGCCACCAGGATCCTTCTATAAACATGAAATGAATGGTTTCCATCGTATTTTTGTTTTTTACATCGGGGCGTGGCTCAGCCCGGTAGAGCACCTCGTTCGGGACGAGGGGGTCGGAGGTTCAAATCCTCTCGCCCCGACTGTAATTATGTTTATTGTTGTTCACTCAGTGGCAGTCGTACAATAAAGACTGCCCCGTTTGCCAGCACGCTTTCGCATCGTATCTGGCCCCCTGACCTATCTACCGCTCGCTTAACAAGGTGCAATCCAATGCCGGAAGATTGCTCGTCTGCAGTGGGCCGAGCTGTGAGCGTTTCGTACGGACGAAATAACCGTTTGAGATCGTCTTCAGAAAATCCCGGACCATTGTCCTTCACGCTCAATTCGATCACCTTCCGGTGTACATCATCCTGTGCGATGCGGGCGACAATATCGACTCTGGAACCAGGCGGTGAATACTTTACAGAGTTCGAAACAAGGTTGTCGATAATCGTTATCAG
>JAGVJW010000199.1 GCA_020050895.1 bacterium
ACCGTTCATGGTCTTACCGATTAGGTCGAACTGAGCGCTGACATATATGGCACCTTGCGGTTTGATAGCCCGAACTGGATAACCTCTTGAATGTAAATTTTCAAGTCCGTTATAAAGTGCATTGAAGCGAGTATCAATTTTTGATTGCAGCACACTTAGGTAACTATTAACAGCCCCGTCCTCATTCAGAAATCTTGCAGTTGCAACTTGCTCAGCTCTCGGCGCCCAGGCTCCAACATGAACAAGAAATTTCTTCATAACATTTATAACTGCTGGCGGACCGATACTCCATCCCACCCGCACGCCTGTTGCCGCAAATGCCTTGCTAATGCCGTCGATGTACACCGTGTATCTCTTCATTTCCGGACGAACAGAGACCGGATTGACATGTTCGATGCCATTTGTTCTTAGCATCCAATAAATCTGATCGTACAGCACATACAATGGTTTTCGCTTTCCTTCACGTCGTATATTTTCTTCGAGAACCATATCGCAGATCTGTTCCAACTGTTCTCTAGTAAACGTCGTCCCTGTTGGATTTCCTGGAGAGCACAGTGCAAACATGGCAGCTGACTCGACATGTGGACGCAATTCATCGGCTGTGGGCATAAAACCGTTTTCAGCCGATGTTGGTATCTCAACTCCAACCGCTTCACTTAAATAACAATAGTGATTGTTATTCCATGAAGGAGTGGGATACACCACAATATCACCCGGATCAAGAATCGACTTATAAGCAGCGTAGATCAGGGGACGTCCACCCGCAGCTATAAGAATCTCGTCGTTAGCAACATCGAGATTTTCGTTTGACGCCAGAAACTTCCGCACAGCATGCTTTAAAGAGGATACACCGTCTGCCGGCGGGTAGTTTGTTTCGTTCGCTATGTATGCTTCGATAACATATTGCTTCAGCAGTTCCGGAATTGGAAAAATTTTTGGATTAAAATCTCCAATTGTAAGATTGAGTATTGAATGCCCCTTTGCACTTAATTGACTTATCAGTGAACCTAGCTGAAGGATTTCTGAGCCAATTAAATTTGAAGCCTTCTCTGATATGCTTAAAACAGAGCTAGAAACAGAATCGGTTGATGGTGTCATGACACAACTAAGGTTACAAGCAACAACTTATGCAATGTTGTAAAATGTGCCGTGATTGCAAAGGGGAGGAAGCTGGAATTCGATTGGCTAGGGAGCGGGTAGGAAGAATTCAGCTGACGTAGATTTAATCTTCGATCAGCTCCACAACACCGCCCATCTGCGCGTACAAAGCTGCAGCCTGATCATATCTTTGTTTAAGATCTATTGTATCGTTGCGGGAGAGGCCTAGAATCATAACATGCCGTTCTTCCCAGTCGTTGGCTTTGCCAGTTGCCGGATACCAATGCAGTCCTCGCTGCTGTAATTCTTTGAGTAGTTCTAAATGACGGTACTCGTTTTCCTCGTCGGTGATACGGCGTCCCTGTGGATTTTCCGCTCCCAGGACAGCAATAGCGTCCGATTGATACGCGCGCAACCACGCCTGAACTTCTTCAGACAGCGGCTCACCGATTCTCATATCAGCAAGCCCCCTCACAGAATAGGTTGCCGAAACAAATTGTGTGCGAAGGATAGGATCAAGTGGCATGGCAGTCTCTCCCGATTCCTTAATACATGCAAGATACACAGTTGATTTGTTTGCGCAAATGCACTGCGATCTGCATTCATTTTGGGTATGATAACGCTTTTTTACCAGCTATTGTTGGATCGGAAGCTCTGAAATTATTTTCAGATGTTCAGTTGCCTATGACAATCGTACTTTGATGCATCTCTTAAGGATTCTTTCGGACCGTTTTTGCAGAGCAGGTTTCATAACTTCTTAACCTTATGCCTGTGGGAGCCCCTACGGTCAAAACGCTTATACAGAACTATTGACTCAACAACTATCCAGGTTAAAAAACCAATGAGAGTAACTCGCTCCAATACTGCTCCAAATATCCAGTCAGATTCAATACTCAATGTTGCCAGGCTACCGGAAATCACAACAAACATGACGGTTGCATTTGTGTATAGCGACAACTGCACCATGCCCTTTTCCATTTCATGCATTCCTTGGGCAATCATTGCCGCTAAGGCACTCAGCATCAATCCTATTGCCATTACCTTGTGGCCAACACCATATACCGACATCGGCGCGTCATCAGGGTCTTGCGGAAAGCTGACCAATGCCAGGCCTATCAATCCAGTTACTACAATAAGTCGTGCTGCTGTAGCCGACGGTTCCCCTGCACGTTTTTGAATAATGAACCATCCCACTCCGGTCAATATCAAAAATATATTGTAAACAATAAAGATAATCGTAATCGTTAGATAATACGGTCCATCATATGCCGTAAGCCTGCTGAGAGTGTGATATTTTTGACTGTATCCAGTCTGTAGCGCTCCTCCCAGAACAATTGTTATCATGCAAATCACAGCCGTGCTGATACCGGTCAACGTAGTCGCCTTGGACCATCGGGATATTCTTGCGTTTTGCTTCATCAGAAGTGATACTGACGTTGCCACCACCATATCCTGTTCCTGAGATATTATTGGTTGTCGCAGCAGTACATCCAATTTAAAAATGATCTCTGGGGATTGCCCCAAACCATCGGTCAGATGCCATTGCTGTATTGCTGCAAAAAACCACCTCCCAATTAATATCTATAGATAACTCAATCTAGCAGTAAAGTGCCTTAAATACTCTGCCTCATAATCAATCTTCATCCCCCGTAAAGAATTCCGTTGTGCATAAACGTTAATAATTACCTCGATACAGTAATCAATATGACTCTGAGTATATACTCTTCGGGGAATAGCCATGCGCACGAGTTCCATCGGCGGTGCAATGTGATTACCCTCTGCATCACGCTTGCCAAACATGAGCGATCCAATCTCAACGGCTCTGATGCCCCCTTCCTGATAAATGGCACACACTATTGATTGCCCCGGGAACTGCTCCTGTGGAATATGGGGCGCAAAGCGTTTTGCATCGAGATAGATTGCATGACCTCCGGGCGGCTCCAAGATGGGAACACCCGCTTCCAATAGTTTCTCGCCAAAGTATTCTACGCTTCTCAAACGGTAGGTTAGATAGTCTTCGTCGAGTACTTCTTCCAGCCCTTGCGCCATGGCTTCCAGGTCACGTCGTGCAAGACCGCCGTAAGTGGGGAAACCTTCCGTAACGATGAGCACCGTTCGAGCTCTTTCTGCCAACTCGTCATTGTTCAATGCGAGAAATCCACCGGTGTTTACGAGTCCATCTTTTTTCGCACTCATCAACGCGCCATCGGCGTATGAAAATATTTCCTGTGCAATCACTTTCACCGTTTTGTTTTCATAACCTTGTTCCCTCTGTTTAATGAACATTGCATTTTCAGCAAAGCGGCACACATCAAGAAACAGCGGAAGATTATAACGATTGCAAACATCACGTACAGCGCGAATGTTTTGCATGGAAACGGGCTGCCCGCCGCCTGAATTATTTGTGAGGGTTAGCATTACTACAGGTATATTCTCACGTCCCGTTTGTTCGATTGCTCGAACAAGTGCATCGACATCCATATTACCCTTGAAGGGGGCTCGTACTTCCGGTTTGTTGCCGAGTTCGTTGAGAAGGTCGAGTGCAACAGCTCCCGAAACTTCAATGTTGGCACGGGTAGTGTCGAAGTGTGTGTTGTTAGGAATAACTTTTCCTTGGCCGCCAACGAGTGAGAAGATGATTTTCTCTGCCGCCCGTCCCTGATGCGTTGGTATGATATGCTTTAACCCCGTTAGCTCTCTAATCACCGTCTCAAATCTGAAGAAACTTCTCGATCCCGCATAGGCTTCATCGCCATTCATGATGCCAGACCACTGTAAGGCACTCATAGCTGTAGTGCCGGAATCCGTTAGAAGATCTATGAGAACATCATCAGCATGCAAAAAGAATGGATTGTAATACGCTTCAGACAACAGTTGCTTCCTTCGCTCTGGTGTTGTAAACCGAATTGGCTCAACACTCTTAATCTTAAATGGTTCAATGATTGTGTGCATACTGTGATGATATTCTGTTTATTTAGTTTGTTTTAGGCTTGAATCTTGCCTGAAAGAATCGCAGATAGCGCGGTTCATACGTCATCTCAAGACCAGGGATTTCACTCCTCCTGTCATAAAGGCTGGCAATAACTTCGGCAGTAACATCCAGATGGGCCTGTGTGTAAACCCGACGTGGTATCGTCAGCCTTACAAGCTCAAGTCTGGGATGCCGCTCTTCTCCTGTTTGTTGGTCCCTACCTGCAGACACAATGCCCCTTTCCATAGAGCGAATGCCACCTTCGATGTACAACTGCGCCGCCAGCATTTGGGCTGGATACTCACTTTGTTTAAGATGAGGAAGAAAGCGCTTTGCATCGAGATACACGGCATGGCCGCCAATAGGTTCAACGATTGGGATGCCCCATTCCTGAAGTTTATGTCCAAGGTATTCTACCTGTCCAACACGAGCCTTGATATGGTTGTCTTGCACAGCTTCGACAATTCCCCGTGCCATTGCCTCCATGTCACGCCCGGCAAGCCCTCCATACGTGTGCATGCCTTCGTACACAACAACTAGCGACAGCGCTTCGTGATATATCCACTCTTCGCGCAATGCCAGGAAGCCGCCGATGTTCACCAGCAAGTCCTTCTTGCCTGACATTGTTGCCCCATCACTCAGGGAACACATCTCGAATAAGATATCTGCAACGGGTTTATTTGCATATCCTTCTTCGCGCTGCTGAATAAAAAATGCATTCTCTATGGCACGCGTTGCATCCAGTATAATTCTAATCTCATTCCGTTGCGCCACATTCCTTACTTCCCTCAGGTTGGCCATGCTAATAGGTTGTCCACCAGCCATATTCACAGTGGCACCAATGGTGATGTATGGAATCTTCGATGCGCCAACGCGAGCAATTAAATTTTCTAGCTTTTGTATGTCGACATTTCCCTTGAAGGGGGCTTGTGACATAGGATCGTGTGCTTCCTCAACAATTACGTCTTCGAACGTACCTCCGGCTAGTTCCTGGTGAAGTCTGGTAGTTGTGAAATACATATTACCAGGAACTACATCACCGGTCTTGATCAGGATCTTTGAGATAAGGTGTTCGGCTCCGCGTCCTTGATGCGTTGGAATTACATGTGGGTAGCCATAATACTTCCTGACGTTTTCTTCCAGATGATAGAAATTTGCCGATCCACTATATGCTTCATCACCAAGCATCATTCCAGACCACTGTACATCACTCATGGCGCTGGTGCCGGAATCCGTAAGCAGGTCGATGTAGACATCTTCCGACCGAAGTAAAAATGTATTATAACCAGCCATTTCTATGGCACGCAATCGTTCCTCTTGAGTTGTATTCTTCAACAACTCAACCATCTTTATTTTATATGGCTCCGCCCAGGAGCGTCTGTGTCGGACAGGTAATTCTTGGTTCATAATCGAAGAAAATAATTTCTCACAAATTTCGGATATTTTGGTCTTAATACCAAAGACCAGCCCCGGCTATTATCATTGTAACGAATTTGGGTATCGGGGTACCATGTCACATCAGCTCGAAGAAGTTCTTACGAATGCTTTGCTTCTAGCCTATCCCAAGGCAACTGAAGAACTTGTTGATAATCGACATTTTATTAGTGAAAATCATCTTACACCCGAATTAAAATCACTTCTGGATGCATTGAACCTCTTTCATTCCAAGGACTACGAAGGGTCCGTCAGCCTTCTTTCTTCATATCAAAGAAGGTTAAACCAAGATTACAAGCCTTCTTTCAGTGTTCATGCTGGTATACTGTTATCGCAAGCCCTCAATAGGTTAAGCAAATGGAATGAGGCGCTTAGCGTTTTGCAATCAATCCAATCAAACAACGATGAACAAAGTGCAATTGAGTTGCTAGCAATTAGTTGGCGAATGGGAGATTCTTATAGATCGATGCACCACTATTCTGAAGCAATGAAGCACTATTCCCGTGCTCACTCCATTGCTGTTTCGAACGGTTTGCCGTTGACTGCAAATAGTATATGTATTGATATGGCTGCGGCAATACTTGGTACAGGAGACACTGCAAGAGCTATTGCTATGTATCAGCAAGTACTTGTTTCATTGTCATCATTTGACGCATTGGAGGTTGACAGCATATCGGTGAAGGCTCGAATTAACCTTGCAAGCGTGTACTTATCGGTTGGCCGACTTAGCGATGCCACGCATGAATTCGAAGCGTTGGCAAATAATATGGTCGTTCTTAGGGATATCAATCTAAAACTTTCCGTTCAAATCAATCTTGCAATCTCCTACAAAAGAAGCGGCAGAACAGAAGAATCAATCCTTGCTTATCAACGCGCCTGGGAACTTGCTACCACTGAGGGGGATTCAGAATTCGAGGTCAGAGCCCTCATAGGTCTGGCTGACCACTTCGTTAAGAGTAAAGACCTAACCCGCGCTCGTGAGTACGCGACTCAGGCATTTAACATCGCACGGGAAAAGAACGTGGCTACGTTATTCAACGAAACTCTCATCCATGTTGCAGCCGTTGATCGAGAAGAAGGAAAACGAGTCGAAGCAATTGAAGGAATGCAATCATCTTTTAATTCGATGATCGAAGTATCAGATGACAATAACGCAATTATTTACGGAACCGAGCTCGCAGCGTGGATGGCAGAAGACGACCGATTCGCTGAAGCTTATGAGATTCAGAAAAAGTGTAATGCAATTCAGAAAGCTATCTATGAAAAAGATATCGAAAGAACTATTGAGCTCGCTGCAGTCCGCACCCAACTAGACCTTGAGAGGGAGACAATACGAAATCGTGATGAGGAAAGAACTAAAATTCTTCTTTCCGTTCTGCCGCAACACATTGCCAATAGACTCATGATCGGCGAAACGCATATTGCCGACAGACTGCCTGAAGTGACAATCATGTTTGCAGACATTGTTGGGTTTACCGCAATTGCATCGGTTAAGGAACCCGAAGAGCTTGTCGAGCTTCTCGAAAATCTATTCAGTGTATTCGATGAAATATCAGCCCAGTTCGGTTGTGAGCGCATTAAAACAATAGGCGATTCTTACATGTCCTGCTGTGGAGCATCGGAGCCATTCGTCGATCATACAGAACGCATATGCAGAGCAGCGCTTGCAATGTTGGATCCATCCACTAAACTTCCGGTTGACTCATCATTGTTGCGTATAGGCATTAACTCAGGTCCGGTTGTTGCCGGTGTTATGAGTGGTTCTCGACTGTCGTATGATGTCTGGGGTGACACAGTAAACGTTGCAGCAAGAATGGAAGAGCATTCACAACCTGGACGTATTCATTGTTCTTCGCAAGTGGCCTCGATTGTGATGCCAGTATCAGCATTCAACCTAGAAAAAAGAGAGCCCCTTGATATCCGCGGCAAGGGGCTCATGACTACATACTGGTTAACAAAGAGCTAAACTGCTAATGAACCATAGTAACGATAACTGGTTGATCCGTAACTGCTGCAGTTGGAATCGGTGGAGGGTAGGGATTACTTCCGGAAGCAGGAACGATATTGAGAATAGTGACTGGTGATCCTTGTGGTATCGTAAGATTAGATACTACTACCGATGGTCCGACCTTCAGAGTAACATTCCAGAGATTCAGGTCAATTGGTGCCGCCGTACTCGGCTCAGTAACTCTAAGCATCCCAATCTGAGTATTCGTTTTGTATGTCATCGTATCTACCAGAAGATGCACTGTATCTCCGCCCACCTTAAGTTGGTGCTTAGATGAGTCCTCTGAACATCCAACTGCCAACAACACAATCACGCTGAGGAAACCAAAAGTGACACCCAGCTTTAAAGAAAATATTTTCATAAACACTCGCCTCGAATTGTGGTTGATACCTGCAATGCAGATTCGTCAAGATAGGTAATTTCTTGCCCCTATAATATTTGCCTATCACGCTATCGTCACGTGTCCACCATACGTATGTAGTTTGCATAATCTGAATGATTACCTTCCTGAAATTGATTGTGTTTTTAGCTACCGGTGCTGTTCCGAGCCTTGCTGTGTCGGACGACACAACGTTTGTTGATCCCAAGGATACAGTTGTCGTCACCTCAACTCGGTTGCGCGAAAACATTCTTGAAACGCCGATGGCGGTTACTGTTGTTCCAAGACTTGTTCTTCAAGCTCAACGCGGATTTGGCATGGATGAGGCACTTACACTCGTGCCTGGTGTTCTCGCTCAGTCCAGATCGGGCAATACAGACGTCCGCATACAGGTGCGCGGATTCGGAGCACGCGGAGCAGGTGAACGCTCAAATGCCGGAACGTCCCGCGGCATCCGATTCTATCAGGACGGCATTCCTGAAACCGAACCGGATGGGAGGACTTCGTTTGATATCATTAACATGACGCATGCATCGAGCATCGAAGTTCTGCGCTCAAATTCTTCAGCTCTGTGGGGCAATGCATCGGGCGGCGTTGTATTCGTGTCCACAATACCGGATGAACTAAGACCATTTGCTGAACTGGGTGCAGGGTTGGGGAGCTTTGGATATAACAACGTTCAACTGCTAACGCAAACAATGCTGAATAACGAAGGCCAGCTATACCTTTCATTGGTTAATCAATCAACTGATGGCTGGCGTGCTCACAGCAAGAGCGATTTGTTGCAGGGAACGATTGGCATTAAGACGAACCTCGATGACCGCACAAGATTTAACACCTTCATTGCCGGAGCATGGAATCGATTCGAAATACCAGGCGCACTTACGTACCAGCAATACATTGAAGATCCACAACAGAGTCAGGACAACTCTGATGTTTACAACCCAACCTATGCTGGGAGAGATGAATTCAGAGACAATAAAATTGCACGCATTGGCACAACGTTCGACCATGATTTAGGGAACGGTGATGGCTTCAGCGTAACGGCATTTATTCAAAGCAAAGCTCTTCAGAGATCTGAACGAAATACCTGGCGAGATTTCACCAGATATCATTTAGGCGGCAACGCTGTTTACAGAAATATCTCGGTATTTAGTGAATCCATATCTAATAAGATACTTCTCGGAACCGACGCCCAGTACCAAGACGGTTCAATTCTGTTCTATAATCTCGACACAGCCGCATCTACAAATGGACGTCAGGTTGGAAGAGGTACAACGTTACGCGACAATAAGCGTGAGGGGGCACTCAATCTAGGCATATTCTTTCAAGATGAAATGATACTAGATAATATTAGTATCGTTGGCGGAGTGCGCTACGATGCAATTACCTATTACTCCGAAAGTCGTATCAATCAAATCCCTGGCGCGAGCAAAACATACAGCAGACTTACGCCCAAATTTGGACTTACTTATCAGTATTCCGATATTTTGAATATCTATGCAAGCCTTGGTGGCGGAATAGAGGTTCCAG
>JAGVJW010000231.1 GCA_020050895.1 bacterium
AAAGGCGATATCAAATAGAGTCTTGTGGAAATATGAATGAGCCGGATACCACATCATTGAGGTTACAAGTATTGAGTAGTCTTCAATTCGCTCAATCACATCGCCATGATAATAAAATATCAGAGTGAACTTGTTGTCCCGATGAAGACTCTGTGGAAGCTCTACCCACGCTGTTGCTGAATTCTTGGCACGAAAGAACGATATTGATTCTGCTGATGTGGTTCCTGGCCTAACAATAGTAATTGAGTCAACTTTAAGTGTCGGATATAAATCAAAGTTGACCCAACGTAAAGAATCTTCGTTCACCGCCATTTCAACACGATCAATACCTGTAAGATCGAAATCTCTCTCAATATCTATCTTTAGGGTATGACTAAGTGTTCTAACGAGGTCACCATCATCAACGCCATCGTCGGTAGTCGCCGCTTGCTCGTTGTCAGCCGAACATTGGCAAACAAGGATGGGACTGTCAATAGTAAATTCTCTGTGTTTCCGCAGTTCGAGCATATATGGTTCAATAGAGTACGGATTGTAAGCAATGATTGCATCAGTTCCCGATCGAGTACCGATTCGCATAAGCATGAAATCTTTTTTATAACCATTCAGAAATGTCTTTGCAATTGCGTCATTCATTAATGTATCCGCCTCTCCCATGGTAAGGGAAGGCCACTGGGCATTGATCAGTTTCGTCATTCCTTCACTACTACCGCCCTTAGGTAAATCGTTGACTAACGCCAGGAATGCTGTGTCTGTGGTAACGTAAACAGCAGTTGAAATATCAACTACGAAAACATCTGTATTAACAAAACGCTGCAGATTCGTCCGTTCAGTTGCCATATTTGGACGAAATGTAACGGACCCTTTTCCAATAAACACGACACCTACCCGATTACTTCCAATTGGTTCGATTAACGCAATTGAACCGGAATCAAGAATCATTGAAATAAGACCGTGCTCGTAGAATAAGCCATCTACACCTCTAATCGAAGCTGTATCAAGTTGCACATGGTCTATTTGGTCTCGTAGCTCTAAATAATGATTTTTCGGCTGGGCATTGAGAGAGGTAATTGAGCCCAAGGACAATAGGAAGTACAAGGCAAATTTCATAGTCTTTGCAGTGAATTCATGAGCGTTACAGGACAGTGTGACACCAAGCATCAATCCCAAATCTAATCTTAAAACTGAGATTCCGCCAATAAACATCTGGCATTCGATCATCTTGGGTGTAACGTGTAGACGGTCCGTTCTCTTACACGTCATAGCTCCAAGCTACCTACGCTACCCGTTTTTTGTATGCAAATACGGCGATGGTCGTCATAACAATACTAAATATAGTTATTACACCAAATTCGTGTGCAACGTCCCATAGACTGCTCCCTTTAAGAAGGACGAGCCGAACCACCTTAATGAAGTAGGCAGAAGGATTGAATAATGTGATTGCCTGCGCCCATTTGGGCATATTTTCAATTGGAGTGAATAACCCGCTCATTAATAGAAAAATGACCATCAGAAACCAGCTTACAAACATTGCTTGTTGCTGCGTTTTTGTAATCGATGATACAATCAGACCCATTCCCATAATGGCTGGCAGATACAGCATGGCAAATAGAAAGAGTATCCAGACACTTCCGACGATTGGAATAGAATACACTAACACTCCGATGGAAAGACCAAGAGCAAGTTCGAGCAGACCGATGATCCAGAACGGTAAGAGCTTTCCAATAATGAATTCGTATTTCCTGATGGGCGTAACGTTGATCTGCTCAATAGTTCCCATTTCGATTTCACGAACGATGTTCATGCTGGTAAGGAATAAACCTACCATGGTAACCAGCAATACGAGTAATCCTGGCAGCATCATATTTCGGTATTCCAAATCGGCATTGTACCAGTAACGCTCGTCTATGCCTGGGGCTCCCTGCCCCCTACTCACCTGTCCCCTGCTAGCTATGCTCGACTGAAACTCACGAATGATACTTCCAACGTAGGCTCTGCTTAACCCGGCTGCCTGACCGTCGATGCCGTTAATGTCGACTGCAAGCGTAGTGTGATGGTTCGATTGCAACTGACGCTCGAATCCGCTTGGGATGCGAAGAACAACGGTGACCTTGTCCCTGTCGAGTAATGCCAAACCCTCTGCCGCCGAGTTTACCGTTCCTTGTACGTTGAAATATGGCGACGAAGTGAAACGCGAAATCAATTGCTGCGATGCCATCGATCTGTCAGCATCCTCGAAGGCGATTTTAATGTTCCGTATCTCAAAGTCAGCGGCGTTTACGAGTATCAACAACTGGACAAAAGGCATAATGAATATGATGGGCAGCATTGCCTTGTTGCGCCGTATCTGACGGAATTCCTTTTTAAGAAGATGGGGCAGTGCCTTCACAGACGTATCTTAAATTTTTTTACACTTATAATAATAAACACAACTGTCATTCCTGTAAGGATCAGCATATCACTCAAAACAACGTCGATGCCTGCCCCCTTCAGCATAATACCTCGGATGGTGGAGACGAAATATTTTGCGGGAATGATAATGCTAATCCATTGCAAGAGCAGAGGCATGCTTGTTACAGGGAAAATGAAATTCGACAGTAGAATTGTGGGCAACATTAACCCCATCAACGACATCATCAGGGCCACTTGCTGAGTCTTTGCAATGGAGGAAATCAACACTCCAAGGCTAAGAGCACATACAACAAACGTGAGCGTAGCTAACGCCAATAAAACAAAACTGCCTTGCATTGGTACGTCGAAAACAAGGAGTGCAAAGGTGAGAACTGATGTTACGTTCACCATCGACAGCATGAGATATGGAATCACCTTACCCAGGACAATGATGATGGGTTTGAGAGGCGATACCAGAAGTACTTCCATGTTGCCCATCTCCTTCTCTCGAGTAATAGAAATCGATGTTAACATCGCCGATACCAGAAGCATGATAAACGTGATAACTCCGGGCACAAACATGTTTACGCTTCGCTGGTTCAGATTATACCACATTCTGTGCTCAACGTCGATGAGTGCAGTTTGAGGTGAAAGGGGCATTGAAATTCGCGAAGCAATTGAAGATAGGTAGGCAACAATGATGGCTGCAAAGTTTGGGTCCGTTCCGTCTGCGAGAATTTGAATTCTTTCTGAAGGCATCTGCCCCGAGCCAATGGATGATGGAATTACAATTGCAGCCTTGATTTTTCCACGACGAAAGGCATCATCAATTTCTTGATATGTCTGAACTTCTTCTTCAATGGAAAAGTATCCGGAGGAGATGATATCATTTACAAGTTCAATGCTCTTTGTGTTATGAGCATGATCAAGAATCGCAATCGATGCATTCTTGATTTCTGTTGTAATTGCATAGCCGAACAAAAAAAGCTGGGCAATGGGCATTCCAAACAACACTACCAGAGTTCGTTTGTCGCGGAAGATGTGATGAAACTCTTTCCGAATGAAGGCGAGGAATGATTTCACGAAGAATTCCTAGTGATTTTTAGAAATACTTCATCCATCGTTTCTGCATTGAACGTACCTCGAATATTCTCGGGCGTATCGTAGGCAGCCAAGCGTCCATCAACCATGATGGAAATGCGCTGGCAATACTCTGCTTCATCGAGGTAATGGGTAGTAATCAGAACAGTTATACCACGCTCCGCAGCAGACTGAATCATTTCCCAAAACTGTCTGCGTGTTAATGGATCTACACCGCTGGTGGGTTCATCAAGGAATACAATTGATGGATCGTGAATCAGAGCTGTCGAGAATGCGAGTCTTTGTTTTATGCCAAGCGGTAGGTCTGCAACAAGCCGGTTCCGATCTTGATGTAAATCAAGTTCGTCGAGTAATTGTTGAGAGCGCTGTTTTAGTGAGTTCCGGCTCAGACCGTAAATACCTCCGTAAAAATCTATGTTCTCTTGCACTGAGAGATCATTGTACAAGGAAAACCGTTGGCTCATATATCCGATAGATTTCTTAACAGCATCGCTTTCATTTTTCACGTTGTAACCTGCAACGTGTATTTCACCTGAGGTAGGCATTAGAAGACCACACATCATCCGCATGGCAGTGGTCTTCCCAGCGCCATTGGCTCCAAGGAAACCAAAGATCTCTCCTCGCTCAACATTGAATGAAACGGAGTCTACAGCAACAAAGTCTCCAAACTTCCGTGTCAATTCATTTGCAATAATTACAAAATCATCCATGTTATTCCGATCTACCCTGTTTAGCCGGAGTATGACTCTGCATCAAGTCCATAAAACAATCTTCAAAATCAGGATCGGCTTTAGTGATCGAGACATCATTCATTCCCTGGGTATTCAGGTATTCCTTAAGATCATCTGCACTGATGTTTGCTTCGGTCGACATCATTACCTTATTGCGGTATACGTAGACGGAGTGGCCTGCGTCATACTTACGCAAAGCCTTGAGCACTGCATTGCTGCTACCGTTTCCGATAGCCCACAATGTCTTGTCGTAAGCTGAAACAACTTCATCAGGAGTGCCTATTCGCATAAACCTACCATTGTTCATCAGACCAACTCTATCGCATAACGATGCCTCCTCCAGATACGGTGTAGACACAAGAATTGTCATTCCAGTATCCTTCAACCGACGAAGCATGTTCCAGAATTCAACGCGGCTTACTGCATCGACTCCCGTTGTTGGCTCGTCGAGAATAAGTGCAAGGGGGCTATGGATAAGCGCACACGACAGCGCAAGTTTCTGCTTCATGCCCCCTGACAGAGCACCAGCCCT
>JAGVJW010000064.1 GCA_020050895.1 bacterium
CTCTTCCGATCTCTTTGGATTGAGTCGCGGTGCGGACAAATAACAGGGAACTATAATGTTGCTAGTGTGTTTCTGAGCCTGATGTTGGCATCCGACTCATTGTACGTGCGCCAGAGCCTAGCCGGAGTTACTGAAGGACAAACTCTCGATTCATTTCAACTCGATAGTGTTCGGGCGTTAATTCTGCGAAGGGCTAAACATAAAGTCGAGTGGGCTACGGAAGAGCTGCGGGCGCTGTCCAACATCGATAAACGCCGTGTAATAAATGTGAGCACGTTGCGTGGATCCTGGGCGGGCGCCTTTGGCTATGCACAGTTTCTCCCATCATCCTACCAACGATGGGCTGTTGACGGTGACGCAGACGGAGACATTGATTTATATTCAATACCAGACGCTGTGTTCAGCATTGGAAATTATCTGAAGAACAATGGCTGGGGAAGGGGACGGTCAAAACAGCGGAGAGCAGTTCATCACTATAATAACAGTGATGCATACGTTAGCGCAGTTTTCACTCTTGCCCGTAGGGTTCGCTGAGTTTTTCCGCCTCAGCAATCAGATTTTCGATAACGCCAAGTCCGATCTTCCAGAATCCCGGATCATCGGTATTAATCCCGAAAGGCTGAAGCAATTCAGAGGGTCGCTTCGATCCGCCTGATGATAAGAACTTGATGTATTTATCCGAGAATGATTCTTTGTTGTTTTTATATATCTCATGAAGAGCGAGCACAAGCAATTCACCATATGCATAGGCATACACGTATCCCGGAACGTGCATGAAATGTGAGATGTACGACCACCAGTACCGATACCCATCTGTGAGTGTTATCGAATCGCCATACTGTTCCCTCTGTGTTTTCATCCAGATGTCGCACATATTATCTATGCTTAATTCGCCTTTTGACCGACGCATTGTGTGCATTGCATCTTCGAACCGGTTGAGCATAATCTGACGGAAGACCGTAGAAACAATATCGTCGATCTTACCCATCAGCATACTCAGCTTTTTCTTTCTGTTTTCGGCAGAAGCAAAGAGTTTATTGAATGTTATCATCTCCCCAAATACAGATGCAGTTTCAGCAATTGTTAATGGCGTATCCATGAGCAATGGACCCTGCGATCTGGAAAGGTATTGGTGTACACCATGTCCGAGTTCATGTGCAAGTACCTGAACATCACGGTCTGAACCCATGTAATTGAGAAAGATGTATGGATGGGCAGAAGCAATGGTACCGGCGCTGTAAGCGCCGCCATTCTTCCCCTTACTCACTGGCGCATGTATCCAGGAACTGTCAAAGAACAATTCCACTATTTCACCGAAACGTGGATGAAACTCCGAGTAGGCAGATACAACAACGCCTCTTGCAGCATCCCATGTCCAAAACGACTGTTCTGTCCCTACTGGTGCATTCCTATCGTATTCAAACATTTCATCAACACCCAAAAGGCGCTTCTTAAGCGAGTAGTAGCGGCGAAGCAGGTCGCTTCGTTCAACAACACTGGTAATCAAAGCATTTACCGATTCATCAGACACTTCATTCTCGAGATTCCTGTGAGAAACCCAGGATTTAAAGCCCCTTAACTGATCATTTGTATGATGATCGGCAACCACTGTGTTGAAGATGTACGTTTGCACGCGAGCCGATTCCTTCAATCCTTGCGTAATTGCTTCGGCAGCAGCTTTTCTTGTCTCGCGGTTTGGCTCCTGCAAGAGCTTCATGATCTCTGCTTCGGTGTATTCATGCCCAAGAAGTCTAAACACTTGTGCACTCATCACTTCATCGTGCAACCTCACCCACGCAAATCGTGATGAAAGCGACTTCAATGCCAATACCTGCTCAACTTCATCACTCAAGCGATATGGCTTAAAATCGTTACGGACTTCTAGCCAGTGACGTCTGGACTCCAATTCGGGGGAGTTTAACAGACTGTCCATTACGTCATCTGAAAGTTCTGATACTTCGATACTCAGAAAAATGATATGCTGATTTGCGTTAGCAATCACTTCGCGAGTTGTTTGGAGCATTCGCCCGTTTGCCGGATCCTCTGTGTTTGTAGACCATACAAGCTGAGCAAAGGAAGAAAGTTTATCCATGAGTTCAACCAAGACTTCGTATTCTTCAAGCATGTAAACAAATTCACTTACCGCTATTGATGCAACATTTCCATGCCATTTGTTTTTAAAATCCAGGCAGTTCTGCTCAAGCGTGTTGAGGTCTGAAATAAAAACATCGTCGTCGGCAGATCGATAAAGATCTGTTAAATCCCAAACAACCTCCTCAGCTCCAGTTGTCTTCTCAATCAGTGAGTCATTATTCATATGCTTGCGGTAAATTGAAATGTGAAGAAGGGGCGAACTTACAGAAGAAACATCTATACCACTCCGGAGGTTGCTTGGTCTCTGGCGATGGCTGGTATGACGTTGTTTGCAGTTTATCGTGTTCCAGCCGACATCGTTCTTGGTATCGACCGTCGGTTTGTATTCCAGGCGCTTGACGCACTGCTGGCAGTAATGTTTCTCACCGACCTACCTCTGACCTTTCTGTTTGCCCAAAGGCGTGGAAGTATTGCCCGCCGCAATTACCTTAAACATCTTCTGGTTCCCGACTTAATTGCCGCTGTGGCAGCTGTAGCCTTTTCGCGCGGCAACTATCTGGAGCTTTTCGTTCTTGTAAAGGTTATCCATGTGACTTATTTCGTCAGCTCATGGCGGCAACAGCTCATGCGCACGGGCAGCAGTGTACGCCTGGGATTATTTGTCTATTGGCTGGTGATATTGATTCATGTAACGGCTTGTGGATGGATATACATGAGAGAAACGTTACCAGCATCAGACGCTCTTAGAAAATATATCGAAGCTGTGTACTGGTCTGTGACCACGCTTACAACAATCGGCTACGGCGACATTACACCGCAAAACCAACAGCAAATGATCTACGCAATTTTTGTGATGCTAGTTGGATTTGTGATGATGGGTTATTTGATAGGCAACATTGCAGGATTATTGAATCGCACCGACCCGTTGAGAGCGCAGTATGCAGCCTCATTGGAGGAAGTCTCATCGTTTGTTCAATACAACAACATTCCTGTAAATCTTAAACACAGAATCATAGACTACTTCACATACATGTGGCATCAACGTGCTGCATTTGATGAGCCTCATATCCTTCACACATTGCCGCATGGTTTAAAGTCTGAGGTGTCGTTGCATTTAAAACGCGACGTCATTCAAAGGGTACCCTTTTTCAATCAGGCAGGAGAGAATCTCATGCGCGAAGTTGCTAATGAAATGCGGCCTATAGTTGTTACGCCTGGTGAAGCAGTCTTTCACCACGGCGACCCTGCTAACAACATGTACTTTATTAACAGGGGAACGTTAGAGGTTCGTAGCGAAACCGGCGAAGTTATTAATACACTCTTTGATGGAGATTTTTTTGGCGAGATGGCGCTGCTGGAAAAACGTCGGCGCATGGCGACTGTTGTCGCAATAGATTATACAGATCTTTATGTTCTTGATGCCGTTGCATTCAATCGAATTCTCGAAGGACATCCGGATTTCAAGGAGTTCATGGAAGCGGTTGCCAAGCATAGGGCAAGCACTGGCGGGAAAGGTG
Organism: bacterium; assembly: GCA_020050895.1. Taxonomy (GTDB): domain Bacteria; phylum Bacteroidota; class Ignavibacteria; order Kapaibacteriales; family Kapaibacteriaceae; genus OLB6. Next base: position 3,612 of record JAGVJW010000064.1, read on the forward strand.
ATTCAAATGAACTGCCTTCCTACGGAACGATGCGATAGATCATTCTGGGAAATGGAATTACTTCACGGATGTGTTCGGCACCTGTAATCCACTTTACAGTTCTTTCCAACCCAAGTCCAAAACCACTGTGAGGTACAGACCCATATTTACGCAGGTCGAGGTACCACTGAAATTCATCCTCTGGTAGGTTTTCATGCAGAACTCGTTCACGTAGTGCATCAAAATCGTCTTCGCGTTGCGAGCCCCCTATAATTTCACCCGCTCCCTCCGGTGCCAACATATCCATTGCAAGAACAACCTTAGGATTCTCAACGTCTCTCTTCATATAAAAAGCTTTAACATCGGTTGGATATCGATGGATGATACACGGCTTATCGAATTGAGTCATAATCGCTTCTTCTTGCGGAGCACCAAAATCTTCTCCCCATGGAAAATCAACCTGAATCTCAGCTCCATCCGGCGATCGTTTATTCAACTTTATTCCGTTTGCATTTAACCATTCAACAGCTTCTGAATACGATAACCTGTGAAAGGGGCGTTTAACCGCTTCTAGTTTTGTAATGTCTCGGCCAAGTATTGCAAGCTCCTTTTTACACGTCTTCAAACAATATTGTACAATGTATTCTACGAAGTCCTCTGCCAAATCCATATCGTCATTCAGGTCGAAGTAAGCCATCTCCGGTTCAACCATCCAGAACTCCGTGAGGTGTCTTCTGGTCTTTGATTTTTCTGCGCGAAATGTTGGACCGAATGTATACACTTTGCCAAGCGCCATTGCGCTTGCTTCGGCATACAATTGTCCAGATTGCGTCAAATAGGCCTTCCCCAGATCAAAGTACTGTGTTTCGAATAGCGTCGACGTTCCTTCGCTGGCATTCGGCGTAAGGATCGGAGAGTCCATAAGGGTAAAACCATTGCCATCAAAAAAATCGCGAATGGCTTTGATAACGGCAGATCTTACTCGCATGATGGCATGTTGCCTCGTCGATCTCAACCACAAGTGCCGGTGTTCCATTAGGAACTCCACTCCGTGCTCCTTTGGTGTTATCGGATAATCACGAGCGATTTGCCACACCTTGATATCCTGAACATCTAACTCCACGCCGCCTGGTGCACGCTGCTCGGCACGTACCAGCCCCGTAATTGAAACAGAACTTTCTTGTGTTAATGCTTGTGCATTCGTAGAAATAACTTCACTTACATTTGGCTTAAATAGCACACATTGTACTATTCCGCTGCCATCACGCAGTTTGAGAAATATTAGCTTGCCTTTCTCCGTCTTGTCGAATATCCACCCGTTTAACGTCACAACTTCACCAATGTGCTGATTTAGGGTTTCAATGTAGGTGAATGATTTGTAGTGCGATGTCATAAATTTCAGTTTGTTGTAACGGTTCAAAAATAATGGTACCACCAATCTCAATTACCCGCCGGAACGCAGCTGTGCTATGTTCTGAATGGGCAGACGGCTTTCTGGCCTGCATTCTCCTTAGTGCATTGAGAGAAGCCTGTCCGTGTGCATACTGCACAGGCGAGCAAATTATGGGTCAAAGTGTCTTTGTTGGCATTAAGACCTATGCCCCTGGAATGAATGAACTGGTATCCCTCACTACAATCGGGAACTATGGAGTACAGGCAACGTGGGGCGATGGGCACGACACAGGAATATATACATGGGATATGTTGCGAAAGATTTTTGACGAGAATGCTCTATCACAAGCAGATTTACGTTCAATTGATTCGGAACTGGAACCTAAATAAGTTTGGCACTTGAAATACTAAATATTGATAGGTTCATCATTTATACCGTACGAAGCGATTCTTTCTTTTCAAGGAGCAACCAAACAGCAACAGCTACAAACGTTAGTTCCCACAAATAATATCCAATCAACGCCTCTCCGCCGGTACCGGGGTTCAATACCCAATGCAGATTAACAATAGCTGAAACAATTACAGCAGATTTCAGCCATTTCGATGCGAACCTGATATCGAAAAGTAACAATCCCATTACAGCTACAATTAACAGGTTGCTAAAGCCACTGAAAATCATTAAAGCTGACAAATACCATTCGTTTTTAAGGGGAAAACCCTGCGACCAGAGAGGCGAGAGAGAGACTCCCAATGCTTGCCATCCCGGCACAGTTCCAGTGGAAAGTGTACCACCATATCGAGCCACAGGGACAAACCATGAAGTGATGTAAACCGCACAAACAACGATGCCAAAGATTCGGTTTAACATTTTCTAACACTCACACAGAAATGGTACTACGGTACGTCCACGACAATGCACCGAATATATTCTTTTTCTCGACTTTTGTTTATGAACAGAATAATACGTTCTCCACGAGGCTCGCATCTTACCTGTGCCAACTGGCAAATCGAGGCCGCGTACAGAATGATTCAGAACAACCTCGATCCGGATAATGCCGAGAGACCTGAAGATTTAGTCGTGTATGGTGGAATTGGGAAGGCTGCTCGAAACTGGAAATCGTTCGACGCAATTCTGGATTGCTTAAAGAACATGCACGATGATGAAACGCTACTCGTTCAAAGCGGCAAACCCGTTGGAGTAGTTCAAACACACCAGTGGGCACCGCGCGTTGTGATAGCGAATTCAAACCTCGTACCTAAGTGGGCAACATGGGAAGAATTCCGCAGACTCGACGAGCTCGGCCTGATCATGTACGGTCAGATGACGGCAGGCTCGTGGATTTACATCGGTACGCAAGGCATTGTTCAGGGTACATACGAGACGTTTGCAGAGTGTGCGCGACAATACTTTGGCGGTACACTCAATGGTCGCTTTTTACTCACTGCAGGGTTAGGGGGCATGGGTGGTGCGCAGCCGCTGGCGGCCACTATTGCCGGCGCTGCAGCGTTGTGCGTAGAAATCAATGAGTCGCGCATTGACAAACGTATCAGAGATGGGTATCTGGATGTGAAGATGTATCATCTTGATGACGCAATGGCTCTCATCAAGCAACACGTAGAGTTGGGAACACCAGTGTCGATAGGACTTGTTGGTAATGCTGCCGACGTCCTTCCAGAAATTTTGCGCAGGGGAAGTCATTCAGAACGCGGCAGTGCCGGGCTGATGCCCGACATAGTTACGGATCAGACCAGTGCGCACGATCCTCTCAATGGTTACTATCCCGCCGGATTTACCATGGAAGAGGCCGATACTCTTCGCATATCCGATCCTGCAACGTATCTCGAGCATTCATACGCTTCTATAGGAACGCACGTTAAGGCAATGCTTGCATTTCAGAAGCGTGGTTCAGTTGTTTTCGACTATGGCAACAACATTCGTGGCATCGCAAAGGAGTATGCCCACGTTGCCGATGCATTTTCCTTTCCTGGTTTTGTTCCAGCTTTTGTTCGCAAATTGTTCTGTGATGGTAAGGGGCCATTTCGCTGGGTTGCGTTATCGGGCGACCCCAACGATATTAAACAAACTGATGATGCTATCATCAGTCTCTTCCCGGATAACAAGCCCCTTATCAAATGGATACACGAGGCACAGAGCCGCATTCACTATCAGGGATTACCTGCAAGAATTTGCTGGCTTGGCTATGGCGACAGGGCAAAGGCCGGTAAGCTATTCAACGATCTTGTGCGTGAAGGCAGGGTTTCTGCTCCAATTGTGATAGGAAGAGACCATCTAGACTGCGGCAGTGTGGCATCACCTTACAGAGAAACAGAGTCGATGAAGGATGGATCCGATGCCATCGCCGACTGGGTATACCTGAATTTTGCGCTGAATACCATTGGAGGTGCAACATGGGTCTCCTTGCACCATGGCGGCGGAGTAGGTATGGGCCTCTCACTGCACGCAGGCATGGTAGTTGTTGCCGACGGATCAGCGGAAGCAGAACAAAAACTTGCGCGGGTGTTAACGTACGATCCGCTGATGGGCCTCCTGCGTCATGCAGATGCCGGATATGAAAAGGCGAAAGCGAATGTCGGTAAATACGGTATCAAAATTCCAATCGGATAGGCTACACGCTAAGAATATCAATATCAGACGAACAGTTTGCTGATGCTGCTCAACGTGAAGAGTGGATTCAGCAAAGGGGAAATGAGTGTGTTAAACGTTGTGAGTGAACGCTATCAACACACACTTGTTTACACATTTGTTTCCGAACCATTTCCTATGGAAGAAGAATTTCAGCAAGCTATTACGAGAGATTGATCTTCGAATATTGGTATCCACTTCATATCGTTACCGACTCTAATCAAGGTCTGGAAGCGCCCGATGCGTTGTGTACGCTCACTAAAAAGATAAACGAGTGGAGGAAGCTAACAATTACCGGGACAGATGTAAGATGACGCGAAGAACCTTGCCGGGAGACATATGCTGCCGGGTAACTTGCCGGGAGACATATGC
>JAGVJW010000188.1 GCA_020050895.1 bacterium
ACGGCAGGAGCTGACAACTGAAGGAGGCATTGACGTCGCCGAAAATAGAGCGTTTTATTCCGATGTCATCGGCATGTTTCACAACAAAGGCATAGCTGTAAGTCTTTTTATCGAACCGGATCAGGCACAGGTGGAAGCCTCTCTGGAGTGCGAAGCCGACGTTGTGGAGCTGCATACAGGCATGTATGCCAATGCGCGAACTCGCGCTGAAGCCGACGTCCAGCTCGTCCGCCTTCGTTCAGCCTCTGAGCTTGCTTCGGATTCAGGGCTTACTGTCACTGCAGGACACGGCCTCGACCTGCGGAACCTGGCGCCCCTTACCACCATTCGCCACATCGAAGAGGTCTCGATAGGCCATGCACTCATTTGCCGCGCCCTGTACGTCGGCATCGGCGAAGCTGTTAGAGAATATCTGCAATGTATTCGGCAGTGAGGTTGATCACTTATTTAGAACTACTCACTTGCTGAAGTTCCTCAATTACAACAGAGAGTTAATCACAAACTCGGCATTCATTTTTGCAATGAACAGTGCCGATATACCCTTCGGACACGCAGCTTCGCATTCAAGGTGGTTTGTGCATGCACCAAACCCTTCATCATCCATAGCAAGTACCATGTTGTATACACGTGCTCCTTTTTCGGTTTGTCCCTGAGGCAGCGAGTGAAGATGTCCGATCTTCGCAGCAGTAAAGAGCATGGCCGATGCGTTGGGGCAGGCCGCAACACATGCGCCACAACCAATGCACGAAGCGGCATCCATGGCAAGATCGGCATTCACTTTCGGTACCGGAATTGCATTCCCATCCGGAGCATTGCCAGTATTGACGCTTACAAAGCCCCCTTTCTGGACAATTCTGTCGAATGCAGACCTATCCACAACGAGGTCCTTTACAACTGGAAATGCAGAAGCTCGCCATGGCTCGATGGTGATCGAATCTCCATCATGAAACGACCGCATGTGAAGCTGGCACACTGTGGTTTTAGGTACCGGCCCATGTGGCCTGCCATTGATCACAATGCCGCACGTGCCGCAGATACCCTCCCTACAATCATGTTCAAATGCTACGGGGTCTTCGCCATTCTCTAACAGACGTTCATTCAACACGTCCAGCATTTCGAGAAAGCTCATGTGCTCGCTCACATCAGCAACGTCGTACGTCTTCAGCATCCCCTGCGCTCCAGGTTCCTTCTGACGCCAAATGTGCAATCGTAAATTCATTCTGTCTCTCAGTTACTTATAACTCCTGGTTGCTAATTCCACATTCTCGAATCGCAAATGCTCCTTATGCATTAAGGGGGCATTGTTACCATTGTACTCCCAGGCGGCCACATAGGTGAATTCATTATCATTTCGTTTAGCTTCGCCATCTTCCGTCTGAAACTCCTCTCTGAAATGTCCTCCGCACGATTCATTACGGTGCAGTGCATCTCGAACCATAAGCTCGGCGAATTCAAGAAAGTCTGCAACACGCGAAGAGTGCTCGAGCGACTGATTTAGCTCTTCGCCCGTGCCGGGAACCTTGAGGTTGTTCCAGAACTCGTCTCGCAATTGTGGTATTTCAACGAGGGCGCTACGAAGGCCCTGTTCGTTGCGAGCCATTCCGCATTTGTCCCACATGATTTTTCCCAATTCCCTATGGAATGATGTGGGAGTGCGATTGCCCTTGATTGCAAGCAGATGCCTAATCTTCTCCTCGGAATGCTGAACCGCTTCGGTAGCTTTTTCTCTTACAGCCTCTGTGCGCTCTCCAACGCCTGTCGAAGCCAGATAGCCGCCTAGTGTGTAAGGGATGATGAAGTATCCATCTGCTAAACCCTGCATGAGAGCTGAAGCGCCAAGTCTGTTGGCTCCATGGTCAGAAAAATTTGCTTCGCCGAGGACGAAGAGACCGTTAACGTTCGACATCAAATTGTAATCAACCCACAAACCGCCCATGGTATAGTGAACGGCGGGATAAATCCTCATGGGCACTGAATAGGGGTCTTCGCCGGTGATGCGCTGATACATTTCAAAAAGGTTGCCATACCGATCTTCAATAACATTACGACCCAATCGATTGATGGCATCGGCAAAATCGAGATACACACCCTTGCCACCCGGCCCCACACCCCTTCCATCATCACAGACTTCCTTGGCGGCTCTCGACGCGATATCGCGAGGAGAAAGATTTCCGAACGAAGGGTATTTTCGTTCCAGATAATAGTCACGCTCATCTTCCGGAATCCGATTCGGTTCGCGGGTGTCGCCCCGTTCCTTCGGCACCCAAATTCGACCGTCGTTGCGCAGAGATTCACTCATCAGTGTGAGTTTGCTTTGATAATCGCCGCTAACGGGAATGCATGTGGGATGGATCTGCGTAAAACATGGATTGGCAAATAATGCACCGCGTTTGTATGCACGATAGACTGCTGTAACGTTGCATGCCTTGGCGTTAGTGCTAAGGTAAAAAACGTTACTATAACCTCCCGTGCAAAGCAATACAGCATCGGCCGTTAATGCTTCTATCTTTCCGTCAACGAGGTCGCGGATAACCACTCCATGAGCGCGGCCATCAACCACGACGACATCCATCATTTCTTTCTTCGTCAGAAGATTCACCTTACCAAGACCAACCTGACGCGACAAAGCCTGATATGCACCAAGCAGCAACTGCTGTCCGGTTTGCCCCCTTGCATAAAACGTCCGCGACACCTGCGCTCCGCCAAACGATCTGTTAGCCAGATAACCACCATACTCACGCGCAAACGGAACCCCTTGTGCCACACACTGATCGATAATGTTTCCTGAGACCTGGGCCAGTCTGTACACGTTCGCTTCGCGCGCTCTGAAGTCACCACCCTTTATTGTATCGTAAAACAATCTCCACACAGAGTCGCCATCGTTTTGATAATTCTTAGCTGCATTGATGCCACCCTGAGCGGCAATGGAGTGTGCACGCCTCGGCGAATCGTTGTAGGTGATTGCAGTTACATTATAACCCAGCTCAGCAAGGGTTGCCGCTGCCGAAGAACCGGCAAGCCCCGTCCCCACAACAATGACTGAGTACTTACGCTTGTTAGAAGGATTAACGAGCTTGAGTTCATTCTTGTGCTTTTCCCATTTGTCTGCCAAAGAACCCAATGGCGTTCTTCCTGAAAGTTCCGTATTCATTGAACAAATCCAAAAATTATGGCCATTGGCACACTAATAAATCCTATTACAATCAATATCGATAGTAAAGTTCCGCTCATTCTTATCACTGGCGAGTATCGCGGATGATTGATGCCGATTGTTTGAAATGCGCTTGCGATGGCATGCTGTAAATGAAATCCTGTAACGATTATGGCAACAACGTACAAGATGGTGATAACGGGCTGCCTGAAACTTTCTACCACCATGCGATAGACGTCGTGCCTGCCCATAGCGTCGAAGTAGTGGTAATACTCGGCGTGCACGGCACCAAACGTGAAGTGTGCCAGGTGATACGCCACATAGGAAAGGATCAGCAATCCGGAAAGAAGCATCGTCCTCGAGGCCGGAGTCGATCGCTGATACGATGTTACCGCATACCTTCCTCCCGATGCCTTGCGGTTACGTTGTGCAAGAACAATCCCAGCGCGAACATGCAGAACAAGGCCTATCACAAGGGCGGCACGCAATACCCAAATCGCTGAGCCATGCAGCAATTCCCTCAGCTCAACGGCATAGGCATTCATATCATTTGCACCGACGAAGATCAGCAGATTGCCCGCAAGATGCGCAAGCAGAAATCCGCCAAGCATCACGCCTGTTACAGCCATAACCCACTTTTGAAAGACCGTTGAACGCCAAACTTCAATTAACCGACGCATGGTTTTCCTGAAATGTAACCACGCAAAAATACGAGAGGTGTATTTTAGACTCCATGTTAACCGTCACCAACGTCACAAAGCGGTACGGAACACATCTGGCTAACGATCGTGTTTCATTGTCCGTTAAACCCGGAAGAATCTTCGGATTATTAGGTCCGAACGGTGCGGGTAAGACAACGCTGATCAGAATGATAACAAACATCATTCTGCCCGACGAAGGCGAGATTGAGCTCGACAACAGGCCTCTGAGCAGTCTTGCTCAGGAATCCATTGGTTACCTACCCGAGGAAAGGGGCTTGTATAAGAAGCTCACGGTAGGTCAGCAGCTCACCTATTTTGGGCGCCTCAAGGGACTAACGGCAAGCGTTGCCTCGCGGCGCACTACAGAATGGCTCGAAAGACTAGACGCATCCGGGTGGGAATCGAAGAAAATTCAGGAACTATCAAAGGGAATGCAACAGAAGATTCAGTTCATTAGCACCATTCTACACGATCCATCGCTTATCATTCTCGACGAGCCGTTCAGCGGCCTCGATCCAATCAATTCCCAATTGTTGATTGATACAGTACGCAGCCTTAAAAATGAAGGTCGCACGATTATTCTTTCAACGCATCAGATGGATCAGGTTGATAAATTATGTGATGATATTGCTCTGATCAACCGCGGACGTGTGGTGCTAAACGGATCGGTGCGCGATGTGAAATCAGGACACAGGAACGACAAGGTCGTCGTCGAGTTCCATGGTGATGAAAACGCTCTCGGTAGTACCGAGGGTGCAGAAGTTTTGTCGAGAACTGCTGGCCGTATCGAATACCGGCTCTCTGCAACAGGCATCAACGCCGACGATTTGCTACGAAGTCTGATTGGACGTGTGAGTATAACAAAGTTTGAAGTACCGGAACCATCACTCAACGACATATTCATCAGCACAGTTCATCACCATTCCGTGGATCCCACAACGAATAATCCGTGATATGCAACGGGACTAACTTTATCGAGCAAATACTTGCCAAAGACATTCGAATACCTGAGTTTTATCGCTCCATGTTCAAAGATTCCAGCCGCGATATCAATATTAAAAAATGGTCTGAAGTCTATGTAATCGCGAACAAATGCCCCAACAGTCGCCCCATACCCCACGGTAATGGCTCCGGTTACAGCATGCTTTTTAACTCTGCCACCATTATCGCCTATGCTTAGAATCACGCCAATCGGTATACTAAATCGCTGAAAATCAAACCAATTATGATCGGGAGTCGGTCCGAGTGCGATCAAGGGCGGTATGGAAATTCCCAGCGAGCCGGCACCGAAACGAATTATGTGAGTATTCATGGAAATACCTAAGGCAATACCTTCATAGCTTTCGAGAGTTGGGCCACTTCCAACAGATGTTACGGTTGGCCCTAAAAACACTTCGCCATCAACATCTGTTTGAGCTTGAATGTGACAACAAAACACAATCATAAACAATACAATTAACGTAACGAAAATGAATAAACTGCTATATCGTTTAGCCATGCTTTTCGTTGCTACAATTGTATTAAGTGGTGGTTTTGTGTTGTATTTGCTTTCATTACGAATCGGCATATCTGGAAGTACAACAGTTCTGATACCGCGCAACACCACCATCGTTGCGGCAGTGGATAGCATCAATGCAAGATGTAAACTACCGACTCCATGGTTTGTTGCATTGTGTGCACGAGGTACAGGACGGCTATCCGACATGAAGATTAAATCAGGCTGGTATGAATTCTCTGCCGATGATACGCAGCTTGATATACTTAAAGCTCTTTTTACCGGGAAACGGCGTCCAACTATAACGGTAACAATCCCCGAAGGTCTCACGTTTCGCGAAATCGCGGGGATAGTAAATAAAAATGTTGGAACCGACTCGGCTGATTTTGTCCGATGGTGCGAGAGTCGTTCAGTACGCAACAGCACATACGGATCAGTCGAGGGTTATCTGATGCCTGACACCTATGAATTTTATTTCAAGGAAGAAGCATCTGTGATTGGTAGCAAGCTACTCGATAATTGGGAAGCCAAAATGGGCTCATTGTCAGCGTCCAACTCCGATGTTATTCTTGCCTCAATAGTACAGGCAGAGGCAGCTACTGAGAAAGAGATGCCAAGAATCGCAGGTGTGTACCACAATCGGATGAAGGCAGGGATGAAGCTTGAGGCTGATCCCACTGTGCAATATGGCATCGGACAAAAGCGAAGACTGTCATACCATGATTTAACACACTCGAATCCGTGGAATACGTACCGCATTGATGGACTACCTCCCACACCCATCAATAACCCAGGTTATGCGGCGCTCAAAGCCGCAATGAACCCCGAGAAACACGCCTACCTCTTCTTTGTCTCCAGAGGCGACTCCACCCGTGAACACCGTTTTGCACGAACAGCTGGCGAGCATGCGCGGAATGTGATGCTGTATCGGAAGCAAAAACGACTCAGCAAACGCGAATGAATTTAAACGCAGATTCACCATGCCGGGTATTACGGATACCCGGCATCATCCTTTTTTCATCTGTTATTCATTTTCTGTCCAAACCCGCGACGTCCATCCCCGCTGATCCCGCGCCTGCAGTTTGAACGTAAACGGTCTGTTGTTATCCTTTCTCACCACAAGGAATTCTTCTAACCAAGTAACAGTGGGTGTTTCGCTTAGATCTGCTGCATGCCTGTTGCCGTATTGCTTACGCGGAGGTTGTGCGTTGCCTTCAACGACTTCGAGAAATGGTCTGTCGCGGTTAGGGTCTCCATAGAATTTTACAATAACCTTCTTTCTATCCCCCTGCCCGATGCTGCGAACATCGGTGATTTCGGGTCCAGGGAACGATTGTACGCGGATTGAAATGGAAGGACCGGCACGCTGTCCGTCGACAAGTCGCTCCAGAATGTATACACTGCCTGTATCGTTTGTTGGTGCTGTAAATCGCATTGTGCCCGAACGCACGCTGACGATTTCTCTATCCTCGCTTCGCAGTATTGCTTTAACATCTTCAAGGTCGGGAAGCTTGGGATCGATAACGTATTCAATCCCGGGATAAACAACGCCAGGTACATCTATCATCGGAAGAGGGGTACTCGAAACAAGGAAGCTTGCTTCGGCGGTCTGACCATCGCGCCGCTTGGCCAAAACCGAAACGGTGTATGAGCCGGATCGTGGTGCACGGCCGCGAATTACAACGGATCGCTGTGCCGTGTCGAACGATTTGTCGAGATCGACGCCAGCGACGCTCACTCGCACAACAGGCATTCCTATCAAATCCCTGCGAATGTCTGCTCCACCGATGCTAATCCTGTTCGCCCATTCACGCGTGGGTAGGGTGATGATTCTCTCCCGGGCGACGTCAATCCAGAATGTGCCAAGGTCCGATTGAGAACGTGAAAAATCTGAAATCCTACCTGTGTCGTAAATCGTTTGCGTGGCAATCGATCGCGATGGTCCTTCGCTTTCGATTGATGTGGTGAGGAGAAATTGTGCTGATCCGTTGAGCCGCAGACCGGGCGGTATCCTGTCGGCGTCTGCACTGTTGGCTCCAACTGTCCCTGGTGGAGCAGCCGACCCATTGATGGTGACTCTAAAGGTCCTCGGTGAGGGTACTGAAACGTCGGGCCTCCATCGAAACATTACAGCCTGCCGCTCTGGCTGCCGCACCAACTCAAACAATCGTGTTGTTGTTTCACCTGGTTCAATCGTCATCACCTGGCCTGTTTCTACTTCTTCTATTCGGGCAGTAATACGCAAATCCGAAATCTCACCAGTGTATCGGATGACGTTGATGCTGTCCAAAGTGCGTAATCGAATGCCCCCTACAGAATCGCGTATTAAACGGAGCTCCATGCGTACGCGCTCGGGCTGTAAGTCCAGGCGAAGGTTTGGCAACGAGGATACAACGTTTTCGCTGTTGCTAGCCCAGTCTGGAAGTAGCAGGACTAACGCAACAAGGTATAAGACGAAGTAAATCTCTATTTGTCGGCGTGATTTGCGTCGATCAATCATTTCTCTCAAGGATCCGACGACTTAATAGTCGCTCCAGTTCAATGCGAACGAGTCTCTCAACTTCTTCGTGCTCAATGATGTGCATACTCTTGCTCAATGCGTTAACGGCTTCTGTAAAACGATCCAGTGCAACAGATGTAGCCTGCATCGACGTCATTAATTCCGGATTTGGTGCAACAGCATTCACGGCAGCGCTAACACTCTCACGCATTCCGTGAATCATGCTGTCCTGCCGTTCAACAAGATCCGTCAGCGATGTTGCTATTGATTCCAACTGAACCGCCATGGCCGCATAATCGCGTCCGATTTCGCCGATCTCTCTCAGCAGTTCTTCAGTTGCTACAGATCCATCGGGTGCCTGCCCCTTACCATCGGGTTCCTCAGGCGTCGTGAAATACATTACCAGAAAGAGCAACAACAACAAAAGGGATTCGATGATAATACCCGCAACAACAATCGATGGAGCCTTGATAACGCCGGTACGGTTCAGGCCTACAACGAGGAGGAGAAAGGCAGCACCAGCATATACGAATGCGTTGATGACAGAATAGAAGAATCGGTTGACGACTTCTTCCATCCAAAGCCTTGTACCAGAAAGAATGCCAAGGGGATGCAGGATTACGACGTCACGTCGTGTTAGGCGTATAAGCTCCTGTTCCTTTGTACAAATACGCCAGCATACGGCAAGAGCTTCTATTGCACCAAGTTGCCGTTCATATCTAAGTTCACGATAAATTTCGCGTAACAGCGAGCGACCGTTAACACTCGCAAACGACTCGAGTTGCGTCATGTACCCGTAACGTTCATTACCTGTTGCAGTCAATGATACGGTATTTTTATGGCTTAAGCCGAATCAATTTCGAAAGATGATCAATGCCCAGACTCCTACTTCCTGCCATCTTTGCTCTATGTACGTGTATCAGTTACGGCTCTTCCCTTCCTAAAAAGTACAATGTCCCGGCGGCATTCGAAGCAAACGTCGGACAAGCCTTATACACGGATGGCACTCCAGTTGAAAACATTGATGCAGTGTTGTCGGCTGGCTCTGTAAGAGCGTTCATTCACAACAAGGGTATGTTTCTGGCGCTGTCGGCAGTCCGGAAAGCACACCCCGATTCATCAGCCTCCGTCGACATCTATCGCACGGACATTGAGCTCATTGGTTCAAATCCCTTTGCACGCCTCGAGATTTTGGAAGGGGGCGATGGTTTCGTGCGGTTTATCGGAATCGGCGATGGAAAGTTGGGACGTATCGCCCGGCGATATCGTACGATGATTTATAAGAATGTTTACCGTAACATTGACATGCGATTAGCTGCATCGGATCGGGGACCTAAGATTGATTTCATTGTGCACCCGGGTGGCAACCCTTCCGACATTGCAATTCGATACAGCGGCACCGAGTCTATGTCGGTTACAACAGCAGGTGATTTGATTGCGGCAACGCCATTGGGATCGCTGATAGAAACAGCGCCTGTTTCATGGACGGAAAGTCGCAATGGATACCGGACACCCTTGAAATCGTCTTTCAAGTTGTCGGGCTCAACTATCAGATTTACTGTTGATGATTATAATCCTAATGAGCTTCTAGTTATCGACCCGCAGCGCGTGTGGGCAACTTATTACGGAGGCAACAGTAGCTTCTCAGAACCGCTCGTTTCTATGGATACGTTCGGAAATGTTTTCATGGCGGGCTCTACGTCGGCAACCGATCTACCTAAGAGTACCGGTGTCTTCCAAAGAAATTACCGTGGTAATCAGGATGCCTATGTTGTAAAATTTAACGATGAGGGAGTGTTCCAGTGGCACACATATATGGGTGGGACGGGTGCAGAACTTTTGTATGATGCTACAACAAACGACGCTGGCGAGTTGTGGATATGCGGACGCGGTGATTCACCCAATACACCACTGTTCGCTCTTGAAACAAGCGGCAGCGGCCCGATAGGGTATCTGCAAGATGATACACTGACGTGGACGTCGCACGGTTGGGTGATGAGGGTAAAGGCTGACGGCTCGTGGGGTGATAGTTGGCTGCTTGACAGCGATGGATACGATGCTGTAACGGGAATCGATTACAGCAGCAACAGGCTTGCCTTGATAGGTACTACTCGAAGTCGCCGGAACGTAAACAACGTTGCAGGAAATCCATACAAGCGGGATTCTTCAAATAATTACAACAACAGAGATGCCTTTATCAGCAAACTAATCCTGCGAACAGGTACCACAGATAGATGGGAAAGTGATTGGTTTACCTACTATGGCGGAAAATCCGATGATGATGGCATTAAGGTTTCGGTTGATATAAATGGAAACGTCGTTGCCGTTGGCGAGACTATGAGTAATAATATCCCGGTATCCGACGCTTCCACGTTCCGCGGAATCGTTGATTCGTGGGTGATCAAATTCACCACACCTGCCAAATACACACCAGCACGTGCATGGGCTTCGTATATCGGAGGTACCGAACTCGACAAAGTAACCAACATTACTATCGATAATCTCGGATTCCCGGTAATAGTGGGTTACACGGCGAGCGTTGATTTCCCTGTGTCGAATGCGCTGAAGGGCACACTCACAACATCATATGATGGATACATCCGCAAGCTGAACGGCGCGAATGGAGCTGCTGTGTTTTCTACCTATTTCGGCGGTAACAAGACCGAAAAACTGACTGGCGTAATGACTGACCGAAATAATAGAATTTGGGTATGCGGGGAAATTTTGAGTACAACAAATATGCCCGTTTCCTCAAATGCGTTTCAGGCAACACCAAATCTCGACCCCGGTGGTTGGCCATTAACCGATGGCTACTTTGCACAGTTGTCTGCCGATGGCGCTAATGTTCTTTACGGTTCGTACTATGGAGCCCCTCCACAGGCGACCTTGCCACCGTTCCCTCCACCAGATCCACCAACAGACCCTCCTCCGCCAAATACTGATTGGGGCTCCGATAACATCGCCGACATTTGGATTGACAACAATGCCTACGTCATTCTGGGTTCGTATGTCAATTCGATCCGTATGTCAACAACGCCAGGGGCCTTTCAGGATTCATCGTCGCTGCGAAAAGACACGATGCAATCCTCTAACTTCCTCACATACTTCACCAACTGTACAGATTCAATCATAAACATTGTTATAAACGGAACAAGTGCTCTGTGCTCAACCGACTCGCGCCAATTGATAGCACCGAGTGGATTTGCAAAATATCTTTGGTCAACGGGCGATACTACGCGCCAGATTGTTGTAACAGATTCGGGTAGGTACATTGTTACCGGTACAACGTTGGATGGATGCCGGTATCGCGATACTGTATTCATTACCCAGAACCCACAGCCAGTTGTTAGCGCTGGCGCCGACACTTCTGGATGCGTGAACACACTGATACAGCTCACGGCCACTCCTTCGGGTGGAACGCCCCCTTACAAATACAAATGGAAACGCATCGAGCCCGGACCAGCATATATCAACGACGACACACTCCAGAGTCCAGGAGTAAATCCAAATACTACGTCGCGATACATTGTTACGCTCACAGATTCGGTTGGATGTTCGGCTAAGGATACGGTGTTAGTCACCATCGTCAATCCCAAACCGACATTCAGCCCGGATACCGTAAGGTTCGGCAATATGGATGCGTGCGAATCCGTGAAAGACACGTTTTTGTTCGTGAAAAATGCAATGACGTATCCGATATCGATAACGGAATTCAGCAGTAGCTGGACAATTGTAAATATGGTTACATCCGTTTCGCCACCGCCTGTCCTTGCTCCTGGTGATTCAATCAAACTCACGGTTCGCATTTCACCGATTACGGCAGGGTTGTCCGCTGGTACCTTCATCATTAAGGGATCGCCTTGTAACTGGACACTTACTGTTCCATTTTCGGTTACGAAGGAAACACTTCTTGCATCGGTGTCTCCCAGCGTTATCGATTTTGGTTCATGGCCCGATTGCGAATCGATTAAACGCGATTCGACACTAACAATATTTAATGGATCGCCCGATCCTATGATTCTTCAGCAGCCCACTGTTGGTCTGCCGTTTAGTGCAACAGCTTCTGTAACAACCATCCAGCCTGGCGATTCAGCCATCATCGATGTATCATACGATCCCACCGCTACCGGACAGTTTACAGACGAAGTGCGTATTGCTTACACGGCAGGAACCTGTACCGGTGAGTTTAAGATTGATGTAAGAGGTGCTGAATATCCGGTTAGTGCAACGCTCTCGCCAGGCACCATTGACTTCGGATCTATAGAGGGCTGCGAACAGGGCAAGGATACTGTAATTGTAATCGGCAACACGAGTCAGGTTCCAATAACAGTCAATCTTCTCTCAACTGCCGAGGTTACCTTTGCTCCTTCAGGGACGTTGACGATTAACGCCAGTGATTCAATTGTGATTATCGTCACAATTCTTCCTGCATCACCCGGGAATTTCTCAGCCACCTTTCCCATTATCTACACACCTTGTAGCGGCCAGCTTCTTCTCTCTCTTACGGCAGAAAAAAATGGTATTGCATTTTCGACACCAGACAACGTTGAATTTGGTGAGTTGAATACATGTACCGATCCGCCAACATCAACGGAATCCTATTCCATTTCGTTCGACGGAACTGGCTCCAGCTTAGTAACTTCTGTTACTTATGGACCATCGCTCTCCACTACGCTTGGAGCAGGCACTGTAATACAATCTGGAGTTCCTCAATCGTTCGATGTAACGTGGAGTCCCAATGTTGATGGAGTGATGGTTGACAGCATTGTAGTTGTCTTCAGTCCTTGTGCTGTTAGACGTGTTATTCGGATTGGAGGCGTAAGAACAACACCAGCTCTTCGAGCTACTACTCCAGTAATAAATTCTGTTAACGTCAGCAACGGTCTCATCGGAACACTTGAATTCGAAAACAACGGAACGGATACAATTCGCGTTAATGTCAGGTCTCAATCTCCAAACGTCGTTGTAAGTAATCAAAGCCCTGACGCGCTGACCGATATCCTTCCCGGAGAATTTGTGTCTGTAGACTATGCGCTTAACTGCAATGGACGTATTGATTTTTCCGACACTATTGTTGCCAGCACAACGGGAACATGCAAACTTGATGCAACAACTGTTATTTCAGGGAACTGTTTACCAACAACGCAGGGAACGGCTTCGGTGGTAATTGATACGGCCGCCGTCAACATCGGCACAAGATTCAAGCTTCCAATGCGGTTGGTTTCTTCAAGTGGCTTAAACGAGGCCGGTTTGTTTAATTGGCGCGCTGAAGTCACCTACGATCCGATGGTAGTTGTGGGTATGGGCGCAACACCTGACTGTTATGTTGATGGCCAGGACCTACCATGCACAATATCAATAAGTGGTACACGCACCGACACGATTGGCACGCTGTACGAATTCGATTTCACGGCTGTGCTTGGTCCGCGAGAAGTGGGCAAGGTTCAGTTGAGTTCGTTTGTTTGGGTCGACGACTCCACCATTGCATCGCAGACACAGGACGGTTATGTGCGTTTAGCAGATGTGTGTTATGCAGGCGGGCCACGCTTGCTGACGGCAAAGGCAAGCCCCTTTTCCATCAGCGTATATCCAAACCCGTCAAACGCATTTTTTAATATTCAGATTCGGGGTATGGGGCAAACACCCGGTTCTTGGTCGTTGTACAACTACATGGGATCGCTTCTCGAAACAGGTTCTCTTGTTGCAGACGTGAATGGTGATGTATTCGAAACCTTAACGGTAACACAGTATGCGTCGGGCACATACTTTCTGACGATTGATGCACGAGGCAGCATTTTTAGAACACCACTCATTATTTCGCGATAAGGAGCCCACATGAAGTCACAAATAATGTTGCTCCCCATCGCACTCTGCCTTCTTTTATCAGGGCCGCAGCTACTCTCGGCACAGGAGGCTATCGGAGATACAACCACTGTACGGCATGCGACAGCTACCTCGGCAACATCTCGGAATTGGATGAATGTAGGAGTGATGGGTGGACTCAATGTATCCTTGCACAATCTCGATAAAACAACCATACCGGAAGTGCCATCGTGTTGTCCTGGGTACTCGAGTACATCAGGCGGAGGGTTTGTTTTTGCCGGCCTTGCCGATTTCGTCATTTCCGATAAATTCAATATCACTACAAGATTGGCTGTTAATAGTAGCAGCGTAGACATGGCTGCAACAGGAACAGTCACTGTTAGGGTCGACAGTGTTCCACAGGATGCATCAATTACCTATAGCAACACCTCCACATTTTCGATCGTCAGTCTCGAACCTGGTGTTGAGTATAGAGTTGTTGGCGGCCTGGGTGTATTGGCGGGTCTGCGTGTTGGATTGTTAACAACGGCGACGTACGATCAGAAGGAAGTTCTCGATCCAACAATTCCCTACGACTATTCCAATGGTGAATCGGGTGTACGGAATGCCTATTCTGGCACGATGAGTAATACGTCCAATCTGCAATTCGGCATATTCCTCGGAGCGAGATACCATGTTGGTTTGAACCCGCGCCATACCATTGAGCTGGTTCCAGAGGCTCAGTATGCTCCTCTCTTTACTAATGTGATAAACGATCAGACGTGGTCTATTACGTCGTTGCGTTTTATGCTAGGTCTATCTCTCTCACTTTTCACGAAAACGGATTCGAATCCTCTTGCACCAGAACACTGAAATTTCACGCCGAAGAACTGTCGCAATCATTTCCCATCCCGATGCAGGCAAGACGACACTCACAGAAAAGCTCTTGCTGTATTCCGGGGCCATACACCAGGCAGGAGCGGTAACTGGCGGCAAGCACGCATCTACAACATCAGATTGGATGGGCATCGAGCAGCAGCGGGGCATCTCTGTATCGTCGAGCGCCATGCGTGTCTCCTATAACAACACATTGCTTAACATTCTCGATACGCCTGGACACCAGGATTTTTCCGAGGACACATTTCGGACTTTGATGGCAGTGGACTCAGCCATCATGCTCCTGGATGCCGGCCGGGGAGTACAGGAGCAGACAATTAAGCTATTCAAGGTATGTCGGGATCGGGGTATTCCGATTATAACTTTTATGAACAAAATGGACAGACCCTCGAGAAGTCCCCTGGAGCTTCTGGATGAGGTTGAAAAGGTTCTTGGTATTACTGCCATACCGATCACATGGCCAATTGGCGATGGCCTGGACTTCCGCGGCATTTATGATAGAGTAGAACAAAAATTCCACGAATTCGAACGAACTGTCGGGAACCGCTATAAGGCGCCATCCGTCGTCAGCGATACTCGCTCCGAGGAACTACGAGAAGCAATCGGCAGTTCATCCCACAACCAATTACTCGAAGACCTTGAATTTGTCGAACACGTCATTCCTGCATTCAACCGCGACGAATACCTGGCAGAAAGGTGCACGCCAGTTTTTTGGGGAAGCGCAATCACGAACTTTGGTGTCGAGCATTTCCTGCAGCACATCCTC
>JAGVJW010000244.1 GCA_020050895.1 bacterium
ATGCAACATTGACGTTTTCAGAAGCATGTTCGACCTTTACGTTATACCGAAATTTCTCCCTGTCTGTAAAATGCTTTTCAATCTGCTCCCGGCCTAGAAAGGTCAGCGTGAAATCACCAACTTTCTGGGGAACTCCCTCAACAAGAGTTGCATGATAGGTTTTTGTATAAGCCGAAGTTGCAATGATGCCGAACATCAGAAGCGCAATGCCGAAGTGTGAAATGTAGGCGCCAGCCATTGAAGCTGATCGGCGCATAAGCCTGAACCCGATTTGTGCGTTTATGATAAGCGAGAACCAGGCACACGCCGATAAAGCAATAAACGGCACGTCGCGTATGCCAAGCATAACCACAACCAACGTGAGTACAAGTGAAATGCCGGCTGACCAAAGTATACTTTTCACGAACACATTACCCGAAGTATGCCGCCATTGAACGAGCAAAGCTAGACCGTTAGTGATAAGGATAAGTGGTACCAGGATGATATGGATGCGGTTATAAAAGTCCGTGGCAACGGCGACTTTCGGCTGGTTGATTATTTCCATAATCACTGGCCACGATGTGCCGACTGTTACGAACAAAGCGCTTGCCATAACCAGAGCAGCACCTATGGACATCATGAATTCCCGCGACTTAGGAGTGAACTCCTTCCGGTTGATATTCATGTCGTTCCGTCGGGCAATAAGCATTACTGCTCCCAGAACCGTAAAAGCAAGCATGAATGCCAGAAGAATCCAAAAAGCAAATTTACCCGGATCAACAAACGAGTGCACGGACGTGTCGCCAAGAACTCCGCTACGTGTTAAAAATGTTGAATAAAGGACCATGACGAAGGTCCCGACGGCAAGAACCATGTTCGTTTTCACCAGTCCATGTGTCCGCTTTTGCACCAACATCGTGTGTACAAGAGCGACACTCACCAGCCATGGAATGAGTGAAGAATTCTCGACCGGATCCCAGCCCCAGAAACCTCCCCATCCCAACGTTTCGTACGCCCAAAAGCCCCCTAACATGATTCCGAAACCAAGTATAGCCGTTGCGAACAGAGTCCACGGCAAGGCAATACGGATCCACCGATGATAATCGCGCTTGATGAGGCCTGCCATGGCGAAGGCAAAGCTTACCGACATTGCAGCGAAACCCGTGAATAAGATTGGCGGATGGATTGTAATCCAGGCGTTATGCAGCAGTGGGTTGAGACCTCGCCCGTCTGCGGGTACATCTGCCATCGTGATGCCCTGAGCGGCAAAGCTCTCCCAATAAAATGAGAAGGGATTCTTTGCAATTAGCAGCAACGTCAAAAACGATAATATCAATCCGTATATCGTCATAGCCTGCCCTTCGTACTGATGTTTTCTCGAGTACGGGATCAGGGCTACGCCAATGATGGATACAAGCATTGCCCACAGCAGAAAACTCCCTTCCTGACCGGAGTAGAAACTTGCAATGAGTAGGTGAAGGGGCAGATTGACGGATGAGTAGCTATAAACGTACGTGTATTCGAAGCGGTGACGGACGATTTCGATGATGAGCAGGGTGGCAGAAGTAACCAGCAATAGCGAGACGAGTGAAAACATCACCCGGGCAATACGCAGGAAGCGTTCGTCGGAGCGCTTCCAAGACAGCCAATAGAGCACGGTGCTCGTAACGGAAAGTCCGAACAGGAGGTGAATGAGATACTGACCAGTCATTGGCTGTATACCTGTGTAGCGTGAAAGTAGTATGGGTCTGCACCATGGACGTGCCCCACAAATCGAACGGTTTGCCCCGGAAGAAATGGCGCATCTGGCTCGCTGCCAGTAAAGTTAACGTTAAAGGACTGGCCCACTGCATCAGTACAGACAAGATCAGCTCCGCCAACCTGCTGAATTGTGGACACAACAATTACCCGTGGCGCCTGATCCCCTTCCACTTCCGTAACAGTCTTCTTGATAGCCTCAGTAAACGATACTTCGGGCAGTTGTCCATACTGTGCCGCGATGTAAAATGCAAGTGGGACAACCAGGACCAGCGAAACTATAATAACTTTTCTTAGCATTTAGGTTGTTGCAGGATCCTTTGCCTGCGCTTCGTATTTGGATGGACACTTGGTTAGGATGTTAGACGCTTTAAGAACACCGTTATCAACCTGACCTTTAACGACTACGCTAACGGCAATCTCAAAATTATTTGGTTTCGCGCCATTCAATTCAACTGGTATACGACGTCCCTTTTCGTCCTGAAGCACAAAGCGAAAGGTATTTGACTGCGCATCGTAACTACAGCCTTTTTCAGAAACCCACGTGCCAACAACCTGAACCGTCTTTCCGAGGCGCTCTGCCCTGTCCAAATCAGCATACTGAACCGTGCTCGAGACGAGAGCAAAGTATCCGATGACGAATAGGATTGCAGTAGCCCCTAATCCGATAACGTAACGTGCTTTCATGTTTTTTTTGACTCCATATAACGATTCAGACGGTGCTCTAGTTGAGAAATCTTTCTATCTGTACGCATCAGATAAAAGGCAATGCCAGCCCAGATGATGAGAGTGCAAACCAGAACAACGTATGGAGCATTCAAACTAAGGAAATCAATCATGCGGGTGTATCGTGGTTAATTGACGTATAAGAGCTTCGAGCCGAACGCGAAGACTCATTATCCAAAAGAATATTAGCGTGAAGGAAAACAACGATAGGCCAAACAGGAGTTGTTTTGTTACGTTAATGGCATCTGATTTTGGACTTAGCAAAGGCCCTGCATTCACATCGTCGGCGCTTCCGGGATGCAGACCCGGCATTAGACGTGGCAGAATGAAAACAAGAAATGGCACTGTTACGAAAGCAACAATCGAATACGCTGAGCTTAGACGGGCGCGCCGAACCGGATCTTCGATAGACCCTCTCAG
>JAGVJW010000291.1 GCA_020050895.1 bacterium
CACGCGGTGCACCTGTAACCATTCAGAGCATTGCAAAAAGCGATCCTGTTTTTTCACTCCAGCCAACAATTGAACCAGGTACTGTTCTTCAGCCCGACCAGTCGATTGATGTCACTGTTGCGTTTTCTGGAGCGGCTACCATTCACTTCGGCACGTTTACGGTTACTTCTAATGGTTGCGAAGTGCTGCCCCTGTATGTTCGCGGCGGATTGTCGCCACAGGGACAGACCATCAAACTTCTGAAACCAAACGGAGGAGAATCGTTTGTGGCCGGACTGGATACATTGATTGAATGGACGAATACGTTGCCGGCAGACCCCGTTCGCATTGAGATGAGTGCCGATGCCGGATCCACATGGTCAACAATCACAGAGAATGCACGGGGCAATTCATATAAATGGACAGCAGGACCGGTTACCAGTGCTAATTCCTTGATCCGGGTTCAACACACACTCATCGATTCTGCGAACATTGCTGTGCTTCGTGGACATATTAATTCTGTTTACAGTGCAGCTTTCGACAAAACCGGACAGCGTGTTGTTACAGGAGGTAACGACGGCACTGTTCGCGTTTGGAATTCAGTTACCGGCGTGGAGGAACGTCAGCTCGGGACTCACCAGGGTTGGGTTTGGGCCATTGCTACGCATCCAACCCAGTCTATTGCTGCCTCAGGCGGATACGACGGAACAGTGCGTGTGTGGGACATCAATACAGGCGAGAGAATTGTTACCATCAAAACTGATTCGCGTGTATGGAGCGTGGACTTTTCTCCCACATTGAATCATCTTGCTATAGGAATCGAACGATCGCTGATGATTGTTAATACCTCCGATTGGACTACGATAAACACAATTGCATCTCCCGACGGACCTGTATATTCTTGCCGATATTCATTGAATGGCGATGTCCTTGTAACCGGTGAAGGCGATAAGGTTATTGTTCGCGATGCCAACACGTGGGAAGTACGACAGACTCTTACAGGCCATGTTGGACCCGTCTATGCCGTTGCTGCATCACCGGATGCTCAAAATGTCTTTTCAGGTGGCGCAGATTTCATTGTTCGAAAATGGGATGTTGCAACCGGTGCTGAACTGTCGAAAACATCGAGTGCTATTGCCGCAATTCTTGCTTTAGATATTACTTCGGATGGAACACGACTTTTATTGGGTGAGGGAGATGGAACGGCTAAGCTGCTCAACGCTGCTGGCATGACGCTCGTCAGCACCTTGGCAGGTCATCTGGGTCCCGTCTATGCATCGCGGTTTAACTCAAATGGTTCGCGCATAGTTACCGCTTCGTCTGATGAGACAGCTCGTGTTTGGAACATCGCCGGATTGGCAATGGCACAAGACGTCAGCGACGCAACATTTCGAATTGTTGGCGGCAATGCTGGCGTTACTGATATTAAACATGGTGACGTAGCGATTGGATTGGGCAACGATGTTACGACGTCTGTGATCACCAATACCGGTTCAGATCCGCTCGTTATCAAGTCGGTGCGGCTTGTGAGTGGTGATGTGGATGAATTTTCAATTCTCACTTCAGTGCCTCAAACCATACTCAATCCTTCCAACTCCCTTGCTCTCGAAACAACCTTCACACCAAAGTCTTCCTCTAATCGTGCCGCAAGCATCCAGGTTGTAACAGGCACAGGCACTAAGCAGGTAGACATTACAGGTAATGGCCTTCCAGCCAGCATCTCCTTTCCAACTGTAGTTGATTTCGGACGCCAGCTCGCAAATCAGGCCGTTGTCGACACGACGATTAATATCAATGCACCAGCAAGTGCCGGAACAGTCGAGATAACTCGCACGTTGCTTCTGGGGGAACAGTCTGGTGAATTCTTTCTGGTAAGTGGCGGTGGCTCCTTCTCCGTTAGCGCAGCAAACCCGCGCCAAATGCTGATTAGATTCTCTCCCACAACCTTCGGAAGGTTTGCAGCGTGGGTGGAATTCACACTTGGAGACGGCAGTAAATCAACTCTTCGTTTGTA
This sequence comes from bacterium, assembly GCA_020050895.1. GTDB lineage: Bacteria > Bacteroidota > Ignavibacteria > Kapaibacteriales > Kapaibacteriaceae > OLB6. Next base: position 1,994 of record JAGVJW010000291.1, read on the forward strand.
TGGCGAGGGGGCTGGTGATGCGCAAATTTCATCGTCTGATCAGTCCCTACTGTTTTTAACTGACCGATGTAGAGCTTCGTCCGTCACCGATTCTGTTACATTTTTGAATACGGGAACATCGACACTACAATTGTACGCTGCTTCTATTGCAGGTACAGATGCCTCCGAATTCAAACTCATTGAACCACAAGCCTTTCCACTTAGCCTGGATGCTCAGGAGAAGCGGACGTTTATCATTCGTTTTTCACCGGCAGAATCTGGACTTAAAGATGCCAGGTTAGTCGTTTCTTCTAACGCCGTCGATGCCTCTGGCGGAATCACTGTCATCCCATTTGTTGCACGCAAAGATTCAGTTTCGTTTGAACTGTCTAAAACATCTGTAATTTTCGATAATGTCAACGAAGGTAATTCTGCTATACAATCCATACAGATCATCAACACGGGCACAACGAGCCTGCGATGGGCTCCAACACCTATTGACCTTGGAGATTTTCGAATAGAGTCTATCGAACCATCAACCACGCCTTCTAATGGACAGTCGGAAGTTGTCATAAAATTTAAGGGTGGTATTGTTGGGCAAAGCTATTCGACTTCGTACATGTTTGTTGATTCTATTTGCCAGCGTTCTGCCAGACTAGACATATCGGCTACTGTGAAGAGTTATATCGGGCTGACGTTAGCGATTGACACCGTTATCGGCAGTATCGGCAAGGGTGTTACTGTGCCAATCCGATTATCCGACAAAGTAAATTTTGATAGAACTGAGGTTACCGAAATTCAAGCCAGGCTTCGTATTAACGGTACAATACTCACGCCTTTAAGCCCCAGTAGTCCTGGTACATTTGGCACTGATGGCTCGCGTGTGTTCGACGTAACGATTCCCATTCCCCAATCCGGCGATATTGCTCTGCTCCTTCCCTTTAATGTTACGTGGGGTAACGATACGGCTTCCACAATCGAGGTTGATTCCGTTTGGACGAATGATACTCTAACATTCAAAACCAAGAACGGCATGGTGCTGATCGACAATATTTGCTACCAGGGTGGACCTCGGCTTCTTGTCCGGCCCTCGCAGGGACCTGCGCGAGTGCGTGTAAATCCGCAGCCGGCCACGGATAATGCAGTCATTGAGTTAATCATTATTGAGGCGGGACTAACAACGGTCGATTTGTTTGATGTTTCAGGAAGGATGGTGCAGTCGCTTGTGCAAAGAAACCTGACGCCCGGCACCTACTTTATTCCGTTCGATACATCATCGCTTGAAGCTGGGGCGTACACAATCCATCTAACGACGCCAACGCAGCAAATCTCACAACAATTGAGTGTGGTGCGTTAATGAAAACATCTTTACAATCGTCCGTACGCCTCGTTATCTTGTTCATTGTTGCAGCCTTTTCACTAACGTCACTAAAAGCTCAGGTTCAACAGTCAACTGCAGGGAAGGCGCGCTTTGGAGTATTTGGAAATGTTGATTACACCCTAAACGTAGCATCGTTCAGCCAGTTGCCCGGAGTACCAAACTGCTGTCCTGAATTCACGGGCGATGCAGACCTTGGCTGGCTCGGCGGTGTGAGTTTCGTAGACCCACTGAGCGAATCGCTTTCCCTGCATGTTAGAATGCACTACTGGTCCTTTGGTGCATCGTTCAGCGAGATGCAAACACAACCCATTGTGGATCTGCAAGGAGGTCCAGCCACTGCAACTCTCCAGCACGATTTGAACGCTTCGTTCTCACAAATCAGCTTCGAACCACTCATCGGCTATCGTCTGGCTAAAGATTTTTCCTTGTTAGGGGGCATCACAGCGGGATACATTTTTTCATCTACCTACGACCAGGTTGAAACTCTTGTTGAACCCGCAGATGGAGTGTTCTCCACCAACTCGCGCCAGCGAAATGCATCAAGTGGCAATATTCCCGATGCTAATTCCTTCGGCATTGGCTTGTCCCTGGGCGCTTCGTACGATCTTCCCCTCAACGCTGAGCGTACTGCATTCGTGAGTCCGGAGGTGTTGCTTACCCTTTCGCCATTAGACCTTGTTAGAGGCATTTCTTGGTCGGCACAACACGTCCGCGCAGGACTCGCGTTTTCATTCATTCCTCCCGCAATTGTAGATACTCTTTCTGAAATCGAGCTGTATGACTTTGCACGGACAATCACGCCCCCTGCTAAGGGTGACCCAGGTGTTGCGTTTATATCAAGCCTAACCGTAAACGGTTTGTCTGCCGACGGTAAGGTCACGCCGGTGTCGGCAATTCGCATTGAAGAGTTTGCTTCTACAAGAATTCGTCCACTGCTCCCCTACGTGTTCTTTGACCATGGTTCGTCAAGCATTCCGCCGCGATATAGATCACTGAGATCCGATCAGGTGAATGACTTTAGCATGAACAACTTTTATAACATCGATGCTATCAGTACTTACTATCACATGCTCAACATTGTTGGGAAGAGGATGCAGGACAATCCTGGAGCAACCATTACTGTTTCGGGCTACATAGACGATAGCGAAGCGGATAAAGGTGCGGGCCTGGCTCGGAGTCGGGCCGATGCGGTTCAGTCCTACATCACGGATACATGGGATATCAGTGCCGATAGGATTACTGTTGTTGCTCGCTCCATGCCGGAAAGTGCATCGAATACAAATGAAGCCGACGGACGGGCTGAGAATCGAAGGGTTGAGATAACATCAAACGACATCGGTATCCTTGCACCTGTCGAATCTGTCGATACATTACGGTCGCCGAATCCGGCTGGCCTAAAGCTTCAGCCGTCTATCGATCCTCAGGTTCCCATTGCATCGTGGACGGTGTTTGTTTCTGTCAACGATAGGCTGATCAAAACTTTTCATGGTTCGAATCCAGTCCCGCCGTCTCTGGAATGGAACATCAGCGAACGTATGATTTTCATTCCGCGCGGATCGACAGAAATGAAAACAATGCTCGCAGTTCGCGACTCAAATGGCGCTGTAATTCCATCAACATCGCGATCTATTGCCTTGAATGAAATTACGCTCGACGACAAGGCAAAATCGGGTGGTGTCGATAAGAGCATCGACAAGTACTCGCTCATCCTGTTTGGCTTCGGCAAGTCCGATCTTACAGATGAGCACAAGAGAATCCTTGGCGAGATTAAGAAACGTATCGTGCCGGGCGCCACAGTAAGCGTCCTTGGTTATACCGATAAAACAGGTGATGACGATTTTAATCTCAGACTCAGCGATCAGCGAGCAAAGAACGTTGCACGAGATCTGGGTCAGCCGGAATCGGTAACCAAAGCCGTTGGTGAAGCGCTGCCACA
>JAGVJW010000160.1 GCA_020050895.1 bacterium
AGGGTTCGTTTCGGGGTCTGCCCCACCCTGTTTAACAGCAACGGAAATTTCCTTCCCCAACTTTGTAAACGTCTTTGCCATGTTCGCCCACCGTTTTTCTTTGCGGGCGCGCCTGAATTCAAAAGCTCTTCCCATTTCTCACTTGTCAGATTCGTTTCTCGTAAATCCTATATGTACGGTACCGATCAGCATTCATCGTCGTCGTCAAGCCGCGGTTCATCATTTGGTTGTCTTCCAGTATCCAGCTTGCCTCAGCCCCTACGATTCCGCGTTTCAAACCTCGTGTTCCAATTTCAGAGTACATTGCCGCATCAACGCCAGACTTTTGGAATTCTGGTAGCACACCGAGAACAAGGATGCGGAGAATGTCAATTTTTTTACTTTTCATAAGAAGGAGCAAAGCCCCCTTCACAATTCCGCCCTTTCGATTACGGATCAGCACCTGATTGATGTCGGGCAGCGCCAGAATAAAACCAGCCGGAACTCCCATTATTTCGGCGAAAAAGACCAGCGATGAATCGGCGATTTGCTTTAAGTCGTTTGCGAGAAAATCGAATTCCTCATCCGTCATCTTTACAAAACCCCAGTTTGGCTGCCATGCTGTATTGTACATGTATTTAATAAGTTCGACGTCTCTGCGATACTGATTTTTATCCTTAAAATCTATCGAGCGGAATGTGATTTTTTTCCGTTCGATAAGGGTGTTGAAGATTCGTTTCAGTTTATCGGATCGATAGGTTTGCTGCGTGACGCGGTAGGCGTATAAGTCCTTTGCCTTCCCGAAACCAGCATTTTCTATTAGGTTAACGTAGTACGGTGGATTGTACGACATAAGTATAACCGGTGGACCATCAAAGCCGTGAACGAGCAGTCCGCATTCATCGTTCATGGAAGGATTTACCGGCCCCCTTATAGTGTCCATTCCTTTATCGCGCAGCCACTGCTCAGCCGCCGTAAATAAGGCCGTGGCAACACCCTGATCCTGAATGGATTCGAAAAATCCGAAAAACCCTACACGATCGTGATGCGTTGCGTTGTGAAGTGCATTTGTGATGGCAGCAATGCGCCCAACAATGCGATTGTTTTGCTCTGCAACAAACAACTGGATTTCGGCGTGACGGAAAAATGGATTGACGTTTGTATTAAGCAGTTTCTTTCTATCCATTAACAATGGGGGCACCCAATGCGGATCGTCCTTATAAAACGCCCACTGCGATTTAATGAACAACATTGATTCTGATGGTCTGAGCGCTCTAACCTTAAAGCTCATGATCAACCCTTTCTCCTTATGCAAAGATACCTACCACGCTTTTGTGAATGCCGACGTAGCTGCGATTCACTATGTTTGGCGTTCTTTGGTTGGCTTGTGTACAAATGGATTAATCACATGAAAAAAACCTGTAATTGCATTCTCCTTGCTTTCTTGCTGCTTGTACCATTCGCGGCCACGCCGGTGTATTCACTCGGACTTGGAGACGATATCGAAGATGCTGCCGAGGCCATGTATAAATGGACGCGGACCGACACTTCCCTATGGCACATGATGGCAGAGTTTTGCGATTATTATCCAAAACGTCTCAGTGGGTCTGATAATCTTGAAAGGGGCATTGATTGGGTCATTGCAACGATGAGAGCTCGTGGATGGGACGTTAGAACGCAGAATGTATCTGTTCCCAGCTGGAAACGCGGCAATGAATGGCTGAAGATGCACGGAGTGTTGGAGAAAGAAATGAAGATTGCAGGTTTGGGCGGCTCTGTAAGTACAGGTGTTGCACCTCTTGTTGCAGAAGTGTACGTGGTGAATTCATTCGACGACCTCAAAACACACGCCGAAGAGGTTAAAGGCAAAATCGTGGTGTGGAATGTGGAGTTTACCACCTATGGCGAAACGGTTGCATATCGCTATCGGGGAGCATCGGAAGCTGCGCGATATGGGGCCGTGGCCTCCCTTGTGAGAAGCATCGGTCCCTTTGGTATGCAGACACCGCACACAGGTGGGATGAAGTACAATGATTCGCTTCCTAAGATACCTGCTGGGGCAATTTCGATGGAAGATGCCTTGCTGCTGCAGCGCATGCAGGATAGAAAGGCAAAAATTGAACTGGAGCTGATGTTAGTGTCATCCTGGGCGAGCGATGCCAACTCCCGAAATGTCATCATTGAATTGAAGGGTACAACCCATCCCGAAGAAATCGTTGTAATGGGTGGCCACATCGACTCATGGGATTTGGGCACTGGCGCCATGGACGATGCAGGAGGGTGCTTCGTAGCCTGGCGTGCCCTTGAAATGATGCGGGATCTGGGACTAAAACCAAGGCGAACGATTCGATTGTGTCTGTGGACGAATGAAGAAAATGGAACCAGAGGAGCTCAGGCCTATGCCGATAGTACAAAAAATGAACATCATGTGGCAGGGCTTGAATCCGACGGCGGAACGTTTCGCCCACGAGGGTTTAGCGGAACGCTGCCCCCAGATATGAAGGAAGATCTCCTCGATGCATTTGAACATCTTGAGATTATAGGTGCATCCGAAATTCGCGACGGTGATGGGGGCGCCGATACCGGCCCACTGCGTGAAAAGGGTATTCCTGTGATGGAGTTGGAAGTTGATATATCGCGGTACTTCTGGTACCACCATACGGAAGCGGATACTCCCGATAAGCTCAACCCGAAGGAAATGAACGACTGCACGTATGCAATGGCAGTAGCTGCCTGGGCATGTGCAAATCGGTAAATTTATTTACCAACAAACGTCACCTTCAACGTAACAGGTTTGTCATCGCGTAATACAACCACTTCTGTCGCGTCGCCCGGCTCGAAGGTTCCAAGCGCAGCCATAAGATCGTAAATATTGCGAATAACCGTGGGGCCAACCTTCGTGATAATATCATCGCCCATCAGTCCGGCCTTCGATGCAGGAGTGTTCGGCCGAACTCCCGAAATGCGCAGGCCCTGTGGATCGTCGCTGTAATCAGGAACAATGCCAAACGTGACTTTGAGAGCAATGCTGGAACTCTGGCTGGCCGATGGCGTCGAGGCACCTTCCGTAAAAGATGGACGCATGGGGGCATCAGCGATGTACCGAACAGTTTGCTCTACAAAGTCAAGAATACGGGACTCTCCTTCGGCATTTATTTTATCCCAGGTATCGGAAGGCCTATGGTAGTCGGAATGCAATCCGGTAAAGAAAAACAATACAGGAATCTTTTTTGCCGTGAATGATGAGTGATCGCTGGGGCCAAAGCCGTCATTCGTCGTCGATATTTTAAAGCCTCTTGATGAATTAACGCTGTCGACAATGCTCTTCCACTGCGGCGAGGTGCCGATACCCTGAATATTGAGCTTGTCGTTGGTGAGTCTGCCAATCATATCCATATTTATCATTGCAGCAGCTTTTTCAAGGGGCATGGTTGGTGTTGTTGTCCAATGTTTAGATCCAATTAATCCCTTCTCTTCACCACTGTACGTCATAAACAGCAGGCTTCGCCGAGTTGGAGTCGAGCTAAATCTGCTGGCCAGTTCCAGCACGCCAGATGTGCCAGATGCATTGTCGTCGGCGCCGGGATGAATTTTCGGTTCGTTAGATGTATTCAGGGAATTTTCGTCACCCATACCTAAGTGGTCATAATGGGCTCCTATCACAATGTATTCATGCGAAACAGAGGGATCGGATCCTTCAACCAGCCCGATGATGTTCGACGTTGTGCTTTCGATATAGCTGACGCTTGTTTCCACTGTTGCTGTTGCATTGGGTATTACAAACGACATAGGTTTACGTTTTTCTTGAATTGATTTTTCGGCAACGTAGAGTGTTGTACTCTTGGGAGGAAAAACTCTTGCACAAGGCGTTCTTCTCACCTGCAGTGCAATGATGCCCGAATTTTTTCCGAGTCTATCCAGTCCAAATCGCTGGAGCACATCGCTGGAATCGCCTTCTTCATTTACAAAACATATAACCCTTGCTCCTTTGTCGCGGGCGGTTGTGGATTTTGTGCGCAGGGAAGCTTGCTGCCGGAATTTTTCATCGCGTTCAGCCCATTTGGGTAAGCCCCTTAACACAATAACGATAGCATCCTTAACATCGATTCCTTTGTAATCATCATAGGTGCTAGTTGATATACCATATCCTGCAAACACTACTCTACCGGACGCACTGCCGGATTCACTAAAGCCAAAGGGCTGGTAGTCGGCACCCAGTTTCCATGCGACTTTTATAGGCTTCGTCATTTCAATCGGGACACCTGGTTTTTCAATGAGCAAGCTGAACCATACTGAGTTGCGATCGCCGAGCTTGACGCCGGTAGTCATGGTAAATGTATCTTGATATGTGCCATTGGAGCCACCAGGTTTTAAGCCATACCGCTTGAAATTGTCTTCGATGTATGCTGCTGCCTTTTCAATGCCCCTAGAAGCAGGTGCGCGGCCTTCGCACTGTTCAGACGCAAGGAATTTGATGTGATCCTGAATGCGGATTGCTGCAGGAGAAAGTGTGTCCTGCGAATACGCAATGTTTACAGAGGCAATTACGCCAAGAATGAAAAGACGCATAGGGTAACGCACCATACTAGATTTGCATGAACAACAAAATTAGCCCTTGTAAGGGGCGGGAACAACGAGGGATAGATGCATTCAAAGATTCGATCTCTGGCGACGGACACAGTCGTTTACGGCGTGTCGACGGTGCTGGGTCGGTTCCTGACGTTTTTTCTTACACCCCTCTACTCAAATTTTCTGAGTGCGTCCGAGATTGGTGATGTTGCAGCCATCTATGCGATGATTGCATTCATCAGCATAGTTTATAGTCTTGGTCTTGAACCAGCCTTTATGAGGTTCTGGAAAAAAGACGACGAAGGAAACAACACAAATGTATTTCGAACTGCATTTCTTGGCGTGGCCGTACTCAGCCTTGTGCCAACTGCATTCATCATGTTGTTTGCGCCAATTATTTCCACGTCGGCTGTATTACAGTTGGAAGATGCAGGCGGCAGCATTGTCCGAATAGCGGCGTTGATACCGTTTTTTGATGCATTGGTGTTAATCCCGTTTCTAAAACTACGTATACAGCGTAAACCCGGACAGTTTGCTTTAATGAGGCTCTTGTCCATCGTTGTAAACGTTGTGCTCAATGGTCTCTTCCTTATCGGCTTTGGCATGCATACCCAAGGAGTTGTGCTAGCCGGCGCATTTTCCAGTGCGGTTACATTTTTATTCTTTGCCCCGTCAGTACGTACGGCATTCTCTGGCCTCACCGGGTTTATCGCGCTGATAAAGCCGATGTTGAAATATGGATTGCCTACAGTGCCGGCAAGTCTGTCTTCCATTATCGTTCAGGTTGCCGACAGGCCCATCCTGTTAATGCTTACAAGCAGCGCTACGGTTGGAATGTACCAGACTAATTTCAGGCTTGCATTACCGCTCATGATGTTTGTAACCGTCTTTGAATATGCCTGGAAGCCGTTCTATCTGACGCACAGAGAAGATGCCGATGCAAAAGAAACGTTTGCAAGAATATTAACATTATTTACAGTTGCTTGTGGTGTGATATTTTTGGTGACTTCTTTTTTTATGCCCTACCTTGTTAGACTTCCATTTGTTGGCGGGCGTTTTATAAATCCGCATTTCTGGCCGGGGCTTCACATCATTCCAATCGTCATGCTTGCATATTTCTTCAACGGAGTCTTTATCAATGTCGCAGCCGGACTGCACATATCCATGAAAACAATTTGGTTGCCTGTTGCCACAGGTGCGGCTGCATTGCTGAACGTTGCCGCAACGATCTTGCTGGTACCCCAGATAGACTACGTCGGTGCTGCCTGGGCAAAAGTTGTTGCCTACATTGGAAGTGTGCTAGTACTATTCTACTTTGCGCAGCACATTTATCCAATGAAGTATAATTTCAAGCACATCGCAATTGCAGTTGTCACATGTGGTGTACTGTATCTACTCGTCGATCTCCTTCCCAAGCCATCAACAGGTCACATAATCGCGGGAGCATTGGCTATTGTCGGCTACGGCGTACTTCTTGTGGTGGCAGGTGTTATCGGCAAATCAACCATAAGATCATTGACAGGTTTACTGCAACGATGAAAAACATCCTATACACTCTTCTCATTTTTGCCGCTCTTACGGCATGTTCTACAACGGACTCAACTGAACCATCGATATCGATGCAGGGCAGACGCGACTTCGAAGACCTGAAGTACGGCGATCCACGGATTGGTGCTATTCCACCGGGTATACGTCCTAGAGAACAAAACTTTGTGAAGACCATTTCGGGATATCGTAAAAAAAGTGAAGAAGTTCAGGAATATGGAGCTTTTACGCAGGTTGGTCCGTGGAATATTGGCGGCCGTACAAGGGCGTTTGCTATTGATGTCGCCGACACAAATGCTCTGTACGCTGGGGGAGTGTCGGGCGGACTATGGAAGAGCGCCGACGGAGGCAAATCGTGGATGATGTTGACGAAGCCCGACGACAATCATACCGTTACAGGGCTAGTGCAAGACAGGCGTGTTGGTCGGACACAAAATTGGTATTACTGTACCGGCGAGGCGTGGGGTAATTCTGCCCAGATTACAGGCAATGGAATATTCAAATCAATCGATGGTGGAACCACCTGGAACGTTCTGCCATCAACAGTAAGCCAGTTCACGCCTTCACCACATGCATTCGCCTATGGTTGGAGGATCGCTACCGATCCTTCGGATACCAATGATGCAGTTTACGTGGCAACGAGCCGCTTCGGAATAACCAGAACTACGAATGGCGGCGAGACCTGGCAAACAGTGCTGCCAACAAATTCGTTTTTCTCCGACGTCATAATCACAGAAGACGGAGTTAAGTATGCAGCACTAAGTTCTTTCACTGGCTCTTCTGGTGTGAAGGCTTCAAAGTGGGGTGTTTATCGCTCATTAGATGGAGTGAATTGGGTTAACATTACACCCGTCGATATGAATTCAAACGTCAACCGCATTGTTATTGGACTCATTCCCTCTCAAACCGAATCATTCTTCATCATCGCAGAAACACCTAATTCTGGTACCAATGGCAAGTTTCGTTTAAACGAGGGAATTCGCGATGAATGGCATTCGCTATGGAAATACAATTATCTCTCAGGTGATGGATCTGCAGCAGGTGGTCTTTGGGAAAACAGATCGGCTAGTATACCATTATTTGGCGGACGCAACGGAGACTTCTTTTCGCAGGGTGGATATGACTTGACTGTTGCTGCGTCGCCTGACGATACAAACATCGTGTTTCTCGGTGGTACTAATCTGTATCGCTCAACCAATGCATTCCAAACTCCAGATGAGTCTTCGTGGATCGGTGGCTATGGTCTGCCAATTCCCGGCATGTTATTTAACTCATATCCAAAACATCATCCAGATCAACACGCAGTTGTTTTCAATACGCAGCTGCCAAATGTTGTATGGAGTATGAACGATGGTGGCATCATGCGCACAAATAGGGCGGACGCCGATTCGGTGGAATGGATGGACCTCAACCGTGGATATTATACAACGCAATTCTATGCAATCGCCGTTCGTGATAAAGAAAATGATAATCTTGTGTTAGGGGGCATGCAGGACAACGGAACATGGCAGAGTGTTTCATTAGATAGCTCTCAACCATGGATTAGAAGGAATGGAGGAGACGGTGCCTACTGCTACATCGCGAATGACGCGTTGAACCTTTATGTGTCCACACAATCCGGACGAGTGCGGCGTGTAGTTCTCGACGGAAGTGGGAACGAAGTCGCACGGACGCGGGTGGACCCGATTGGACCTGTACCAGCGGACTATTTGTTCATCAATCCATTCGCCATCGACCCATCAGACGAGAAAATCATGTATCTGGCGGCAGGACCAATTCTCTATAGATGCAACAATCTTACAGGGATTCCTCTGGGTAGCGAAGACTCTACGAGCATCAATTGGGACAGCCTACCATCAACGCGAACGCCCGGCGTAATGATTTCTGCAGTTGCAGTAACGAAAACAGACCACAGAGTGTACTATGGCACGGCGGGAGGTAAGATATATCGTCTCGACAATGCCAACGTTGCACAACCTACTCCAATAGAAAAACTCGCACGAAGCGGTTATGTAAACAGTATTACAATCCATCCGCAAAACAATGATTTCCTGATAGCATGTTATTCTAATTATGGCGTCGTTAGCATGTATGCTTCCTCCGACGGAGGCGACTCATGGAACGCTGTCTCCGGCAATCTTGAAGAAAATACTGGGGGAGGTGGAAGCGGACCCGCTGTAAACTGGGCGGCAATTGTGCCCTACAGTCAGGATACAACCATATACATAGCTGCAACATCGAGTGGATTATACTTCGCTCCACAGCTCAATGGAATGTCGACGGTGTGGAGTCCGCTTGCAGAACAATCAATTGGAAATGTACCAAGCGATATGGTGGTTGCACGTTTTTCCGACAAGACTGTTTTTGTTGGCACACATGGCAGGGGAGTATTTAAGGGCAGGATTAATTCGATACCTCCACGAGTTCAGGCGCCAGTGCTACTGTGGCCGGTGTCTTTGACCCGAGGCGTATTGTTAGACGTTGTCTTGAAATGGAATCGGGTACCTGATGCTGTTAGTTATTCAGTTGAGTTGTCCTCCGATGCTAACTTTATAACAGAAGTTAAAACATACGATGGGTTGTATGCAGATACACTTAAGGTACAGTCGTTGGTCCAAGGACCAGTGACGTATTACTGGCGCGTCTTCGCATTCGGTCCTGGAGGCCGCAGTGAGCCATCAGAAACATGGTCGTTTCAAACTGCTGTGCGTCCGCCAAATCTGATCTATCCTCCTCCCGGAGCAACCGATATAGCAGGCAATCCGGTCAATGTTGTTTGGGAACGTGTTGAAGGAGCCATAGCCTACGATCTGGAAGTGGCGCCGAATTTTACGTTTACAAACCTCGTGTTCAGCAGGTATGGGATAACAGATACAGTTGCAGGACTTACAGGACTTGAAAGCAATAAGCGTTATTTCTGGCATGTGCGTTCAGTCAGCCAGGACACTGCCGGTGTTTGGGCTCAACGGTCGCTGTTTAATACCGGCATTATCTCATCCGTCGGCACAGAGCAAGATCAACCATCGCTTTCTGTAACTCCAAATCCAGCATCGGACAAGATTTTCGTGGAGAAGATTTCTGATTGGTGGATGCCCCTTACCATCAACATCATAGATGTGAGCGGCAAGGTCATCATTCAGCGTACTGCAGATCCTTCGGCGCTCACACTTGATGTACGATTACTATCACCCGGTATGTACACAATTCAAGTACAACATGGTAATGTTGTTTACAAAGCTCCTTTTCATATAATTCGTTAAGGGGTTACAAATGTTGGTGAACCGGGTCCGATAGGTATACCCAGGTAGAGCCATGCCAGCATGAAGAGCGACCAGCACACGATGATGGCGAATGAATAGGGCAGCATCAGGGCCATTAGGGTTCCCAGAGAGCTGTTGGACTTATAGCGTCGCATTGCAACAAGGATGAGAGGGATGTACGAAAGAAGCGGAGCTATCATGTTTGTTGAGGAATCGCCAACGCGGTATGCCATTTGCGTTGCCTCTGGAGAGATTCCAAGGAGCATAAACATCGGCACAAATACAGGAGCCATAATGGCCCATTTGGCAGAAGCGCTGGCAATCAGCAAGTTTATCAATGCTGTAACGAGAATAAACGCCGTTAATAAAACCGGTCCTTGTAAGTTCAAAGCACTTAAAATGTTTGCTCCGTTCACAGCCGTTACTACACCCAGGTTAGACCAGGCGAAGTAACTGATGAATTGAGCCATTACAAACGAGAGCACAATGTAACCGCCCATGGTTGCCATGCCATCGGATGCAAGCGCTGCAACATCCTTATCGTTTTTAATGCTTCGGGTGAAAGCTGCATAAACGATTCCGCTGACGAGAAACAGCAGCATTAGTACGAGAACAATGCTCTTTTCGAGTGGCTTGAGCGAGCCGTGTTCATCGCGCAGGATGGCACCCTCGGGCACTGACATGAACAACAGCCCAACGATTCCCAGCACAAATGCAATTGTTGCAAATAAGAGACCGCGATTTTCCATAGTGCTGAGCTTTTCCTGCATCGTTGCATGATCGTTGTTGGACGGGGACCAGTCACCAAGTCTTGGTTCGACAATCTTTTCGCATACCACCGTGCCAACGATCGTTAAAAAGAACGTTGATGCAATCATGAAGTACCAATTTGCGGCGGCACTAACTGTGTATACTGGACTGATGAGGTGTGCTGCCGATTCTGTAATGCCCCCTAACAAAGGATCCAGCGACGTTACAGAAAGGTTGGCGCTGAAACCGCCGGCAACTCCCGCAAATGTGGCCGACAAGCCGGCGAGAGGGTGACGTCCGACCGCGGCAAAAATCACAGCGCCTAATGGAATGAGAACAACATACCCGGCATCTGCCACCAGCGATGAATTCACACCGGCAAAGACCAATGCTCCCGTAAGCAAGCTGTGCGGAACAGAGTGCACAGTCTTTCGCAGCATGGCAGTAATCAAGCCGCCACGCTCTGCAACAGCAATACCAATCATGGTTACCAGGACCAGGCCAAGGGGCGGGAAATTCGTGAAATTGACAACGGCATCCGTGAACATTCGCCTGATAAGTGGACCGCTGAGGAGATTTACCACAGTTACGGCTTCGCCTGTTCCCGGATGGACTACCGACGTGCCGAGCTGAGCTGCGATGAAAGATATAATCACAACCAAACCTGCAGCTATCACAAACAATGTGACGGGGTCTGGGAGCTTGCTGCCGATGCGTTCAACCGCATCCAGAAATCTTAAAAGCGGGTTGTTTCTCATAAGGCGAATATATTCGCCTTATGTCAGTAGACAAGAGAATACTCGTTTTGATGCAACGTGTGGCCGTTGCATGTGAATTGAACGGTCGGGATCTTCAGGATATGAGGGTCCTTCTTGCAACCAAGGATCAACCGGCAGAGGTAGTGCGGCAAGCTGTTAAGGCAGGCTTGCATCTGTGCGGAGAGAACAAGGTGCAAGACCTTGTAAAAAAAGCTAAGGAAATGGCAAACGACGATGTTGTTTGGCATTACATCGGACATCTGCAAACAAACAAGGTCAAAGACTGCCTCAGTGTTGCCACCTGCATTCAATCTGTGGATCGAATTCCATTGGTAGAAGAATTAGGTAGGCACTGCCAGAATCTCAACCAACACATCGATGAGATGGTGGAGGTTAATACAAGTGGGGAGGAAAGTAAGTTCGGCTGCAAGCCCACAGAAGTGGACTCCATCCTCGAAAGTATTCAGTCGAAGTCCCGCATTCACATCAGGGGGTTCATGACTATCGGTGCGCTGTCGACGGATGAAGCAACTGTCAGGAAATGCTTCAACATGCTCCGTACAATACGCGACTCTGCAATAACGCGTGGCATGATACCTTCTACTGCCTTTGAGTTATCGATGGGTATGTCGCACGATTTGGATTGGGCTATTGCTGAAGGCTCAACAATGATCCGTGTAGGGTCTGCAGTGTTTGGCAACCGCACCTAATAGGTGCAACCCAATTAGTATACAGGCGTAGCGCACCAGACCATGAGCACATTGTTCTCATTTGCAATACTAATCAGTGTCTTAACATCCGATGCCTTGTATGCACAAACGGTTGTAACTGGAATTGTTGTCGATTCAACAAATGGTCAGCCAATAGGTGGTGCATCACTTAGGATTGTTGGCACAACACGCGGTACGTATACGAAATCGAATGGTGTATATCGCCTGCCACTCACAGCTGGAGCTACAACGATTGCTGTGCGAAGCATCGGTTATCGGGAGACAACTGTTGCAATTGGCAACCAGACTTCCATCCGCGTAGCGCTTATACCATCAGGTGTTCTCAAGGGTACGGTGACGGTTACAGCCGACATTACACCAGAGGAAGTTGTAAGAAGGGCGATAGAGAGGAAGGAAGAGAATTCTAAGCGAATCAAGACTCTCGTCAGCACCCTGTATTCAAAAATGAATGCCGGAATCATCGGAGGGGGCATCATGTCGAAAGGAGTTTCGAACGACATGATTGCCGAGACATTCTCACGCGTTTACGACCAACGATTGCCAACAAAGAAGAAACGCGTGCATATTCTTCAGCGACGTCAAACTAAAAATATTTTACCATCACAAAACCTTGCCGTATTCGATCAGTTTTTTGACTTTATGGACGATGAGATAACAATCCTGGAAACGCGGTTGGTGACGCCCCTTTCCAGAGGTGCACTAGATGAATATCAATTCCGGATGGTTGACAAAAAACCGCTC